>JBHORA010000075.1:0-1703 GCA_042408535.1 Chloroflexota bacterium
CTCAGCCATGCCTACGAGCTCCTGAAGGTCGAGGACCCGAAGCGACGGCGGCGCCTTGCCGAACAGGTCGCCCGGGGCGAGTTGAGCCTCGTCAAGCTCAAGGAGCGGATCGAGGGGATCCGGCGCCGCCGAGCTCCAGCCGGCGACGGGGGCGAGGCGCCGGCCCCAGCGACGACCCCCGCCGACGGCGGTGACGAGGACGCGTGGGCGGCTCGACCGGCCTCGACGAGCGAGCTCCGGGACGACTCCCTCGTGGCCGCCAAGCGCCAGCTGGCCGAGGCCGTCGAGGAACTCGTCGGCGTCCTCCAGAACCCGGCGGTCCTGGCCGACATCGGCGAGGTCGACCGGACGAACCTCGCCAAGTACCTGACCATCGCCAAGCTGAAGCTCGAGAACGCCATCGCCCTCGTCCGGAGCGGGATCCCGTCCGAACATCGCTCCAGCTAGCGGGCCCCGCATCGGGGGTGAGCGAAATCCTGCGGCAAGACACGAAACGGCCGGCGCCGCTGCGCCGGCCGTTTCTCGTTGCGGCTCTCTATCGCCCAGGGGCGACGTCTCCGGCCCTACGGCCGCCCGACGCCCTCGGGCTTCCCGCCGGTCGGATGGGCGGGCTTCTGCGGCTTGAGGCGACCCCCGTTGGCGACGGCCTGCTCCGGAGCCGGATCCCCAGGCTCGGCGAGACCACGGGCGACCGCCGAGACGTAGGCGCCGTGGTTCGCCCAGCCCTCGGGCGTCTCGCCCTGGGCCGCCTCGGACACCTTGGCGCCGTGGTTGTCGGGGTGCTCGGAGGGCTCCGGGGACTCGGCAGGCTCTGGCGCCTCCGACGGTTCCGGCGCCGCGGAGGGCTCGGGTGCCGCCGGTGGGACGGTCATGCCGGCCGCCTCGCCGGCCGTGGCGAGGCCGTGGTCGGCGGCGGGCGGGGGATCGGCGCCCAGGACGACCCCCGCCGAGAGGGCGAGGGCGGCGAGGGCGGCGAGGATCGTTCGCGGTCGGTGCACGATGGCGGTTCCTCCCGTCTGGCTCGAAACCCTTCGAGGGTAGGGACGGATCATTCGGCGACACCAGCGGGTGTCGGCTCACCCTCCGAAACGAACCGCCGGCGGATCCGTTAGGTTCGCGCGGCCTCGACGGCCCGCCCGTGGCGCCTCCGAGCACCGTCCGGCGTGTCGACCCGTCGGGGCCGTCGCGCCTCAGATCGATGCCGTCGCCCGGAGCGCCGCCAGCCAGCCGACGGCGACGAGGGCGAGTCCGACGGCTTGAACCTCCCAGGCGCGGGCCGCGACCGGGAGACGGAGCCCGACGGCGAGCACGCCGATCCCCGTCGCGACGAGGCCGATGCCGATCCCTCCCCCACCCCAGACGAGCAGACCGGCGAGAACGGGACCGAGGGCGGTCGCGTACGCCAGGAGCGCTACCCGGTCGCCGGCCGGCCCGAGACGGACGGCGAGGCTCGTCCGTCCGACCGAACGGTCGGCAGCGGCATCACGACGACCGTTGGCGATGGCCAGCCCGAACCCGGCCGGCGCAGCGGCGAGGGCCAGGAGGATGACGGGGCCGCCGACGGCCCCCGCGCCGCCGACCCAGCCGTAGAGGACGAGGAGCGGGAGACCGACGACGAAGGCGAGCCAGCCGAGGCCCAGGTTCCGCAGATGAAGGTCGTAGGCGAGGCCGACGGCGAGGCCCACAGCCGCCAGCCCGGCGAC
>JBHORA010000077.1:0-25982 GCA_042408535.1 Chloroflexota bacterium
TGTCGCCCGCGGTCGGGGTCTGGTAGGCTGCGTGCACGGCGTACCTCCTGGTGCCTTTTGGGTTGATCTCCGGAGGGTACGCCGTTCTTCCTGCCCTGGCTGGGCTGACTCAGCTTTTCCACACATCCTGACAGTAGCTCCTCCAGCGCTCGATCTCGTGACTCGGGCGCACACGCTCCGCGCCGCTCGTCGCCGCACCAGACCGCGCCCTTGTACGGCCGCCTCTTCACTGGTGGAGACGCGGCTCTCGCTGACCTTTCGGCCGGCGGCCAGATAGGGCGATGAACGGAAGAATCGAAGGGTGGACGCCGGGCGTCCCCTCCGGCGTCCACCTCGCCAGCCAGCATGGTCGATGGGGCTGGATGCCGGTGAGGGCCATTCGGCCCGATTCTTGTGGGACCTGCGGGCCCGAGGCGAAGCTGCGCCGTTGCCTCCAGGCCGCGGTCGCTCGACCAGGCCGTTGGACTGGGCCGTTGGACCGGGCCGTTCGGCCCGACCCTTCGGGCGCCACGTCGCTTTCCCCAACGCTCCGCACCGGGCAGGCTCCCTCCAGGTACGGCGGCCGGGCCGATCCTTCGTCGGGGCGCCGTACCGGAACGGCGTAGCGGGAACACGGTGCACGAATGACCGACATCGGCGTCGGGGACCGGAGGCGGCTCCTCGTCGTCGCCGACGATCTGGCTTCGGCCGAGGCGCTGCGAGCGCACCTCTCGCGCCACGGGTTCTCCGTTGCCCGGGCGAGCTCGGCACGGGCTGCGGCGAGGGCTGCCCGAGAGCTCGCGCCGGAGGTCGTCCTCATCGACGCTGCCATCCATGGTGGCTGGCGTGACGTCGTCCTCGCCCTTGACGCCCTCGTCGACCGCCGGCGCGTCGCCGTCCTCGCCGCCTACTGGAGCGCCGACGCCCAGCTCGCGGCTCGCCGGTTCGGGATCGGCGAGACGCTCCTGAAGCAGCTCGAAGGCGCCGCCCTCGTGAGCCGCCTGCAGCGCCTGGCGGACTCGACGGGTGCCGCCGACGCTGGCCCGGAGAGCCGTCGATCGCCCTCGGCTGGCGCCGGGCCGCCAGGGGCAGGGCACGCACCGGCCGCGGCAGCGGCACCCGAGGCTACGGGCGGAGTGGCGCCCGAAGGCGCGCGAGCCGGCTCGGGATCGGCGGGAAGGGCTCGGTCGGCCTCTCCCGCCGGTCCGGGCGAGATGAGGCGCCAGCGCTCCCACCAGCGCTCCCATCGGCCGACGTGACGCGGATAGCCCGCCAGCCCCGGATCGCCTGCCGGCCGGATGGGGCAGGCGAGCCACGATGCCCAGTCCCGGCGTAGTCTGGGAGCACGACACGACCGCGGCCGCCGTCGGGCAGCCCGGGGCAGCGAGGGGCGACGCCAGTCGCGATCCAAGTCTTCCCCGGGCCGGCGCACGAGACGACGGCGGATGGCCGCCCGGACCGGAGGTGAGCGATGGGTCGAGAGCGAATCGTCATCATGGGGGCGGCCGGGCGCGACTTCCACGTCTTCAACACCGTCTTTCGCGACGACCCGAGCGCTGACGTCGTCGCCTTCACGGCGACCCAGATCCCCGGGATCGCGGGCCGGCGCTACCCTCCGGAGCTCGCCGGAGACCTCTACCCCGATGGCATCCCCATCGAACCCGAAGAGGACCTCGAGCGCATCATCCGGGAGCGAGCCGTCGATCGGGTCGTCTTCGCCTACAGCGACGTCAGCCACGAGCACGTCATGCACGCCGCCTCGCGGGCCCTCGCCGCCGGCGCCGACTTCGCCATCTACGGTCCCCGGCGGACGATGCTCCGGAGCCGTCGACCGGTCGTCGCCGTTGGTGCCGTTCGGACGGGGAGCGGGAAGAGCCAGACGACGCGGTATCTCGCCCGCCTCCTCGAGGCAGCTGGCCTCCGGATCGTCATCGTTCGTCACCCGATGCCCTACGGCGACCTCGTCGCCCAGCGCATCCAACGCTTCGCGGAGGCGGCCGACCTCGATCGCCATCGGACGACGATCGAGGAGCGCGAGGAATACGAGCCCCATCTCGAAGCTGGTCGGGTCGTCTATGCCGGGGTCGACTACGCGGCCGTCCTCGAGGCAGCCGAAGCCGAGGCAGAGGTCATCCTCTGGGACGGCGGGAACAACGACTGGCCCTTCTTCGTCCCGAACCTCTTCGTCGTCGTCGCCGACCCACTGCGGCCGGGTCACGAGCTCCGCTACCACCCGGGCGAGACGAACCTCCGCCTCGCCGACGTCGTCGTCATCAACAAAGTCGACTCGGCCGAGCCAGCCGCTGTTCGGCAGGTTCGAGCCTCCATCGGGCGGGTGAACCCCCGCGCCGCGATCGTCGAGGCCCGGTCCGCGATTCATCTCGAGCGCCCGATTGCCGGGCTCCGCGTCGCCGTCGTCGAAGACGGGCCGACCCTCACCCACGGCGAGATGACGTACGGGGCCGGGATCGTGGCGGCCCGCCGCTTCGGAGCGAGCGAGATCGTCGACCCGCGGCCCTACGCCGTCGGGTCGATCGCGGAGACCCTCGCCGCCTACGCGCGCCTCGAGCGACTCGTCCCGGCCATGGGGTACGGAGAGGCACAGATCCGCGATCTCGAGCGGACCCTCGACGCCATGCCCGTCGATGTCGTTCTCTCGGCGAGCCCGATCGACCTCGGTCGTCTCCTCCGCCTTCGGCATCCCGTCGTCCGGGTCCGCTACGAACTCGAGGAGGTCTCGGGGCCGCCCCTCGCCTCGTTCATCGAGCCGATCCTCACTGCGACCCGGGGAGGTCGAGGAGGCGAGACGGCCGCCCGTGCCCGGGTCGGCACCTCCACCCCGTCGACGGCACCGGCGGACCGGATCGAGGGAGGCGCAGGCCGATGAGGGCGGACCGGCCCGAGGCGCCGGGGGCGCGCACAGGGGCCGGACGCGTGGTGCGCAGCCCCGGGCGGGGCGGAGTACCGTATCCAGCCTCTCCTCGGCCGCCGGACGCTGCCGTCGACCCGGGTGCCTGGAGCGGAGGCGAGGCCGAGTCGCCAGATGGAGGAGCGAGCGAGATGAGCGTCGACGAACCGTCGGTGGCGCCGGGCGATCCCGCCCACCCCGCCGACACCCCCGCCGACACCCCCGCCGACCCCGCCGCCGATCCTGCCGGCGATCCTGCCGCCCATCGGGGGGCGCAAGCGGCCGGCCCCGGCGGAACCGACGGCAGCCGGGCCAGCCAAGCCGCCGAGGCGGTCGTCGATCCATGGCCCGCCGGGCCGCCGCGTCACTTCCTCGTCCTCTCCGTCCTCGGGCCGAGCGGACTCCGGGCCGTCCTCGATCTCGCCCACCGAGCGAAGCGCGATCCCGACGCCGTCCGGAACCAGCTCGCCGGGGGCCAGATCGGGCTCCTCTTCGACAAGCCGTCGACCCGGACCAGGGTCAGCTTCGAGGCGGCCGCCTGGAGGCTCGGCCTCCTCCCCATCGCCCTCCGACCAGACGAGCTCCAGCTCGGCCGCGGCGAGCCGATCCCCGACACCGCCCGGGTCCTCTCGCGCTACCTCGACGCCCTCGTCATTCGGACCTTCGCCCAGGCTCGCCTCGAAGAGCTCGCTGCCGTGGCTTCCATCCCGGTTCTCAACGCCCTCACCGACGAGCACCATCCGTGCCAGGCCCTCGCCGACCTCATGACCCTCGAGGAGGTGTGGGGGAGCCTCGCCGGTGCCACCGTCGCCTACGTCGGCGACGGGAACAACGTCTGCCACTCCCTCGCCGAGGCTGCCGCTCTCGCGGGCTTCACCCTTCGGATCGCGACCCCACCCGGCTATGCCCCGGAGCCGGCGATCATCGCCGAAGCCCGGCGGATCGGCGCGACGACGGGTGGCCGGATCGAGCTGACGACGGACCCCCGCGCTGCCGTCGAAGGCGTCGACGCCGTCTACACCGACGTCTGGGCCTCGATGGGGGAGGAGGCGGAGGCGGAAACCCGCCGCGCGGTCTTCGCCCCGTATCAGGTGAATGGCACCCTGTTCGGCCTCGCTGCCCGCCATGCCGTCTTTCTCCATTGCCTGCCTGCCCATCGGGGCGAAGAGGTGACCACGGAGGTCATCGACGGGCCAGCCTCCCTCGTCTGGGACCAGGCCGAGAACCGACTCCACACCGAGCTCGCCATCCTCTACGCCGTCCTGAGCGGCGATCTCCACGGCCGCCGTCTCCCGAGCTGAGCTGGTGCCGCGCCGCCAGCCCATCGGTGGCGCTCGGGTGCGGGCCGGCTGGGGGATCGACGAATCCCTCGCCCTCGACCCGGCGGGATCCGTTTCCCAGGGGGGCCGCTCGGTCCGTGCCGCGAGCCACGCGGGTCACCGCACGGGTGACCCGTAGCCCGCACCTTCGGGCCGGTCGGCCCGCGCTCGCCGGCCCGGCGCGGGTGACACTCATCGGCGACGGGAGGTGCACGATGCACGGTCAGGCAGGCAAGACAGCCATGCGTTCCACGGGCGTACCCCGCGCCAGGCTCCGCCGCGGAGGCGCCATCACCTGGGTCGATAGCCGGCGCGCCATCGTCGTCAAGACGAACCCCGACGGCGCCGTCGAGGTCGAGCGTGTCGAGCGCGAGGCCCCGGGCGACGGCCGGACGTATCTGGCTCGGGTCGTCCACGAGATCGGCGACGAGGAGCGGGTCGTCGTCATGGGCCCCTGGCCAGCGCGAACCGCCCTCGAACGGGAGTACACGGCCATCGTTCAGCGTCCCGACCGGCTCGTCGACGTCGAGCCGGCCGGTACCCTCGATCCTGACGAGCTCGGCGCCGCCGCCGTCGATGCGCCCGTCCTCGCCGAGCGGCTCCGGCGACTGAGCGAGGGCGGGGGCGAGGCGGACTAGGACGCGCGGCGGCGAGGCGGACTAGGACGCGCGGCGGCGAGGCGGCGGGGTACCCGAGGGACCCGGAACGCCGACCGGGTCGAAGGCTGACGGGCCGGAGCACATCGGCTCGGAAGCCGACGGGTCGCACCGGAAATGTTGCTGCCACCGGAGGGACCCCGGTCGCCGCCGACGGGCCCGGCCGGGACCGAGGCGGCGGCGAGCGCCGACGACGGAGCGCCGACGACGGGCGCTGACGACGCACACGACGGGAGACAGCACGGCAGAGAGGACAACCGAGAGCGAGGACGACGATGAGCACCCACACCGAGCCACCAGCCCTCGCCGGCCTCGAATGGTTCGGCCCGAACCTGAGCGCCGAGGCACGCGCCCGACTGGCCGCCATGGCGAAGGTCGTCGAGTATCCGCCGGGAGCGGAGGTCTTCCGCGAGGGAGCGGAAGCGACCGAGTTCGGGATCGTGACCGCCGGGCGGATCGCCCTCCGGGTCCTCGTCCCTGAGCGAGGCCAGACGACGATCCTCACCTGCGAGCCTGGCGACATCGTGAACTGGTCGGCCCTCGTCCCGCCCTACCGATCGACGTCGACCGGTGTTGCCATCGAGCCGGTCACCCTCCTCGCCTTCGACGGGGCCGAGCTCCGGAACGCCCTCCGCCACGACTGCGCCCTCGCGTCCGTCGTCTACCCACGCCTCCTCCGGGCGGTCGCCCGGCGCCTCGTGGCGACCCGGAACCAGCTCCTCGACCTGTTCGCTCGCCAGGCAGGTGAGCCGTGGTAGCGGCGACGCCTCCCGGCGGTCGGTCGTCGGTTCGAGGGACCCCGGCGCCCGTCGGCGAGCAGCTCCTCGGCGAGGGGACCTGGTTCCTCGCCCGCCCAAACCTCGGGGTCCTCATCGATCGCCTCCGGGCCGACGGTTGGATCGTCCTCGGTCCGACCGTTGCCGACGGCGCCATCGTCGTCGACGAGATCCGCGCCGTCGAGCAGCTTCCTGCTGGCTGGCGGGATCGGCAGGCCCCCGGGAGCTACCGGCTGGAACATCGAGACGCGGGCCCCGAAGCCGGGCGATTCTTCGACTTTACCGTCGGCCCCCAGTCGCCGAAGCGATGGACCTTCCCGCCCCGGACACCGCTCGCCGTCGCCCGTCGCGACGACGGCCGGGTTCGCCACGAGCCGCTCAAGCCCGAGCCGCCGAAGCTCGCCTTCCTCGGTCTTCGGGCCTGCGAGATCGCGGCCCTCGAGGTCCAGGATCGGGTCTTCCTCGGTGGCCCCTTCGTCGACCCCGACTACGAGGCTCGCCGTGCGGCAGCTCTCGTCATCGCCGTCGAGTGCGCCGTGGCCGGCGGGACCTGCTTCTGCACCTCGATGGGGACCGGACCCGAAGTGACCCATGGCTATGATCTCCTCCTCGTCGAGCTCGACGAGGGCTTTCTCGTCCGGGCCGGGAGCGAGGCCGGATCGGACCTCCTCGCCAGGCTCCCCCTGACCGTGCCCGAGCCCGGACAGCTCGCCCGGGCTACGGAGCAGCGGGCCCGAGTCCGGGCTGCCGTCGGTGATCCGGTCGCCACCCGCGGTCTGCGCGACCGCCTCCTCGCCCAGTGGGACAGTCCCCGCTGGGCGGCCATCGCCGAGCGCTGCCTCCTCTGCGCCAACTGCACCCTCGTCTGCCCGACCTGCTTCTGCTCGAGCGTCGAGCAGCGCTCGGATCTCGACGGCACGACGGCGACGATGGAGCGAGTCTGGGACTCCTGCTTCACGGCCGGCTTCGCGAAGGTGGCCGGCGGGTCGTTCCGGAGCCGACCCCGCGATCGCTACCGGCAGTGGCTGACCCACAAGTTCGCGACCTGGCTCGATCAGTTCGGAACCTTCGGCTGCGTTGGCTGCGGGCGGTGCATCACCTGGTGCCCCGTCGGGATCGACGTCCGAGTCGAGCTCGCCGCCATCGCCCCGCCCTTCGAGCTCCGGGGCGAACCCCTCGCCGTGCCAGCCGTCGGCGGACCGGCGGAGTTCACCCCGGCCCGGATCCGCGAGGTCCATCATGAGACGGCGGACACGACGACCCTCGTCCTCGAGGCGCTCCATCCGGCCTTCACCGCTGCCCGGCCGGGTCAGTTCGTCATGGTCAACCTGCCCGCCTTCCCGCCGCTGCCCATCTCCATCAGTCGTCTCCATCCCGACGCCATCGAGCTGACGATCCGGGCGGCCGGGCCGGCCACGGCCACCCTCATCGGCCTCCCCGTCGGTCAGGAGATCGGGCTCCGGGGACCGCTCGGGACGAGCTGGCCCATCGAGCGTGCCCTCGGCCGGGACGTCGTCATCGTCACCGGCGGGATCGGGCTGGCGCCTCTGCGGCCCCTCGTCGACGCCATCGCTGCTCGGCGGGACCGCTTCGATGCCGTCCGCCTCTACTACGGTGCCCGGACGCCCCGCGACCTCCTCTACCGGGAGGACCTCGTCGCCTGGGGCCGCGACGCCGAGATCGAGGTCAGCCTCACCGTCGACCGGGCCGGGCCCGAGTGGACGGGGCCGGTCGGAGTCGTGACGAACCTCTTCGATCGGGCGACCTGGGACGGCCGCCACGCCGTCGCCTTCGTCTGCGGTCCCGAGCGGATGATGCAGGTCACCGTCGACGTCCTCCGGGAGCTCGGTCTCGCCGACGACCGGATCTTCGTCACCTTGGAGCGCCACATGGAATGCGGGATCGGCCTCTGCGGTCACTGCCAGATGGGTCGCTTCTTCGTCTGCCGGGATGGCCCCGTCTTCTCGATCGCCCAGCTGGCCGGGGTCTTCGGCCGGGAGGGAATCTGATGGCGACCGGGACGACCCACCGACCGTCCCCGCACCCGCCCGGAACCCGGCTTCGGGTCGGGGTCGTCAAGTACGCCTCCTGCGACGGCTGCCAGCTCACCCTCCTCGATCTCGAGGACGAGCTCCTCGACATCGTCGAGCGCTTCGAGCTCGTCGAGTTTCCCGAAGCGAGCTCCCTCCGCTCGACGGGTCCCTTCGATCTCCTCCTCGTCGAGGGTTCGATCAGCACCCCCGAGCAGGCGGCCGAGATCGTCGAGCTTCGGCGGGCGGCCCGGCGCCTCGTAACGATCGGGGCCTGCGCCTCGGCAGGGGGGATCCAGGCCCTCCGGAACTGGATGGACCACGAGGCCTTCCGATCGGCCGTCTACGCTCATCCGGAGTACGTCGCCTCCCTCGCCACGGCGACCCCGGTCCGAGAGCACGTCGAGGTCGACTTCGAGCTCACCGGCTGCCCGATCTCGAAGGCGCATCTTCGGGAGCTCCTCGCCGCCCTCGCCATCGGCCGCCGGCCGCAGATCCGGGAGGAAGCGGTCTGTCTCGAGTGCAAGCGGCGGGGCACGGTCTGCATCATGGTCGCCCGGAACGTGCCTTGCCTCGGCCCGGTGACGCAGACCGGGTGCGGCGCTCTCTGCCCGGCCTTCGGGCGGGGCTGCTACGGGTGCTTCGGGCCACGGGAGCAGGCGAACGCCGATGGCCTGGCGGCCTGGCTCGCAGCCGGGGGTCGGGCGGCGGCCGACGTGGGACGGCTCTTCGCCGGCTTCACCGCCTACGCCGAGCCCTTCCGGAGCGTCGTGACGCGCCTCGGTGGGACGCGGATGACGGCGGACAGCCCGGTCCTCCGCGCGGCGGGCGCCCCGACGGGATCGACACCGACGGGTCCGAGTCCTGCGAACCCGGCCCCCTCGGGCCCGGCGAACCCGGTCGCCACGAGCCCGGCGAACCCGGGTGCCACGAGCCCGGCGAACCCGGGGGCCCCGAGGCCGGCGAACCCGGGGGCCCCGAGGCCGGTCGTCGGGAGCTCGGGCTCAGCGAACCCCGGACCGGCGCCCGCGGCCGACCGCGCGACCCGCAGCGAGCGTCGATCGAAGCATGGAGGTCCCGATGCACGGTCATGAGGGCGGTGGCGTTCCGGCTGGCACCCCGGACGAGATGATCGTTCGAACCGACTATCTGACCCGGGTCGAAGGTGAGGGCTCGCTCCTCCTCCGGGTCAAGGGTGGTGAGGTCGTGGAGGCACGCCTCGGGATCTTCGAGGCGCCCCGCTACTTCGAGCAGCTCGTCGTCGGTCGGACGCCCGACGAGGTCATCGACATCGTGGCTCGGATCTGCGGCATCTGCCCGATCGCCTACCAGATGACCGCCGTCCACGCCTTCGAGGCCGCCTTCGGCGTCGCCATCGATCCGGCCGTTCGAGCCCTTCGTCGGCTCCTCTACTGCGGCGAGTGGATCGAGAGCCACGCCCTCCACATCTTCCTCCTCCACGCTCCCGACTTCCTCGGCTACCCGTCGGCCGTGGCCATGGCCGCCGACCATCGGCCCCTCGTCGAACTCGGCCTCCGGATCAAGAAGGTCGGCAACGAGATCATCGAGCTCCTCGGCGGGCGAGCCGTCCACCCGATCAGCGTCCGCGTCGGTGGCTTCTCGCGGGTCCCGCCGCGGACCGAGCTGGCGGCCCTCCGGCCGGCTCTCGATGCTGCCGTCGCCGGCGCCCAGGAGACGGTCCGGATCGTCGCCGGCCTGTCTGCGCCGGCCTTCGAGCGCGAGCCGCGCCTCGTCGCCCTCCGTCACCCGGCCGAGTACCCCTTCAACGAGGGCCGGATCGTCTCGAACGACGGCCTCGACCTGGCCCCCTCGGCCTGGGACGAGGCCTTCGTCGAGGAGCAGGTCGAAGGCTCGAACGCCCTCCATGCCCGGACGAAGGACGGCGGTGTCTACCTCCTCGGACCCGCGGCCCGGGTGTCCCTCGACGGCGACCGACTCCATCCGCTCGCTGCTGAAGCCCTTGTCGGGACCGGTCTCGCCGAGGCGATCCGGACGAACATCTTCTGGTCCATCGCGGCTCGCGCGGTCGAGCTCCTCCACGCCTGTGCCGAGGCCCGCGACATCGTCGACACCTACGAACCGCCGGCCGAACCGGCGGTGGCCTGGGCGCCGCGGCCGGGTCGGGCCGCCTGGGCGACGGAGGCCCCCCGCGGGCTCCTCTGGCACCGCTACGAAGTCGACGAACAGGGGCGGATCGCGGCCGCCCAGATCGTCCCACCGACGAGCCAGAACCAGGCGGCGATCGAGGCGGATCTCCGGCTCTTCGGACCTGCCGTCCTCGGTCTCCCGAAGGAAGAGGCGACGATCCGCCTCGAGCAGCTCATCCGGAGCTACGACCCGTGCATCAGCTGCGCGACCCACTTTCTCGATCTCCGGATCGAGGAGGTCCGCTGAGCGCGCCGCCGGCCCGCTGGTCGGACCGGGTCCCGGTGTCGGCTTCGGTGTCGGCGCCGGTGTCGGCCTCGGCGTCGAGTCCCGCATCGGGTCGCGGGATCTCCTCTGCCGGCCGGTCGGTGCAGGCCTCAGGGGTGCCGAGAGCGGCTCGGCTCCGGCTCGTCGTCTGTGGCGAGCCGAGCCGAGGTGACGATGGCCTCGGCCCGGCTGCTGTCGAGGCGGTTCTGGCTCGGCTCCCGCCCTCGCTCGGGGCCCGGGTCGAGGTTCGTCGCCGTCGGGGGCTCGACCCGGTCGATCTCCTCGATCTCCCCGATGAGGCTGCGGCCCTCGTCGTCGACTGCGTCGTCGGCCCCCGGCCGGGCTCCCTCGTCCGCTTGCCGCTCGAGGAGCTGGCTCGATCTGGCCGCCCGGCGCCCGCCTCGACCCACAGCCTGCCCATCGCGGACGTCCTCCACCTCGCCCGGGTCGTGGCTGGCCGCTCCCCGCGGGGCGTCTTCCTCGGGCTCGCGGGCGCCTCGTTCGAGCTCGGCGCCCCGCTCTCGCCCGCGGTCGCGGGGGCCCTGCCCGCCTTCGGTCAGGCCATTCGGACCGAGATCGAGCGCCTCCTCGGCGAAGTTCTCGTTTACTCGCCCGACGAGTGAGTCGCGAGAGCGAGGCGCGGATTTCCACGTCGCAGGAGACGAGGTCGAGCGTGGTGATGACACCCCGCATCGACGCTGGCCACGTCATTTCTCCCTGTTACTCGTGTCGGGAGTACGCCGGAGAAAGGTTCCGCCGGTTCACTCCTCGGGCGAGTATTTGGAGAAGTTTTGGGACGTCACGGCGCCGGCTACCACCACGGCGAGTATTCGAGAAGTCGTCACGCGCGACGGCATGCGCCGCCGAGGTGACGCGAACCGGCGTCCGAAGCTGACGCGGACCGGCACCCGGACGCTGACGCGGACCGGCACCCGGAAGCCGACGCGAACCTGCGCTCAGACCCACGCCGACCCCTGCCCGCGCCGCTCGGGTCCTCCGCCCGGCTCGCCCGGGGCCAAACGGCCCAGCCTTTCGGGACCCGCGCCCCTCACCTGCCGCGCGCTCCTCGGGCACCCTTGGGGGCGACGATGACGAATCGCTTCAGCTTCGCCTGTCAGACCATCGGGGTGCCATGACACTGACCGCTCGGGGGGCCGGCCCAACCGCGTCCCCGTCCACGACATCGCCCACTGAAGCTGCTCCGCCGTACCCCGGGATTCCGGCGATCGTCGACGGCTCCGAGGCGATCGCCCACGTTGAAACTCGGATCTCGGAAGCCGCCTGCGCCTACCCGATCACCCCATCGACGACAATGGCCGCCGTCTACCAGGCCGCCGTCGCCGAGGGACGAGCGAACCTCTGGGGGACGAAGCTCCGCTTCCTGGAACCCGAGTCCGAGCACAGTTCCGCCTCGGCGGCCGAGGGCTTCGCCCTCGCCGGCGGCCGGGTGACGAACTTCACCGCCGGGCAGGGCCTCATCCTCATGAAGGAGGTCCTCTATGTCATCTCCGGCAAGCGGCTGCCCATCGTCTTCCACGTTGGTGCCCGGGCGCTCACGAGCCAGGCCCTCAACATCCACGCCGGCCATGACGACGTGTACGGCGTCGCCGACACCGGCTGGGGGATCCTCTTCGCCCGAAACGCCCAAGAGGCGGCCGACCTGACGGCCATCGCCCGCCGGGTCGCCGAGCAGACCGAGACCCCCTTCCTCGTCGTCCAGGACGGCTTCCTGACGACCCACACCCTTGAGAACGTCCGCCTCCCCGAGGACGACCTCCTCCGCGAGTTCGTCGGTGAGCCTCGAGCGGCGATCCGCGACCTCTTCGATCCTTCCGAAGGTCTCATGACCGGGGTCGTGCAGAACCAGGACAGCTACATGAAGGGCCGGATCGGGCAGCGGGCCTACTACGCCATCATTCCAGCGGCCCTCCGCGAGGCGATGGAGACCTGGACCCGTCTCACCGGTCGACCGTACGGGCTCGTCGCTCCGTACCGGACGGAGGACGCCTCGGAGATCGTCGTCGCCATGGGGACGATCGCCGACACGGCCGTCGGCGTCGTCGACGCCCTCCGAGCCCGGGGCCGCCCGGTCGGCTGTGTCGCCGTGACGAGCTATCGGCCCTTCCCGGCCCGCGACCTCGCCAGGGCCCTCGCCAACGCCCGAACGGTCGGTGTCATCGAGCGGACCGACGAGCCGGCCGCGGCCGACAACCCCCTCACCCGGGAGACGAAGGCCGCCCTCTTCGATGCCGCCTCCGAAGGCGTCATGGTCCCCCGCGTCCTCTCGGTGTCGGCCGGCCTCGGCTCCCGGGACGTCGCCCCCGGCGACATCGCTGCCGTCTTCGACTGGCTGGCTGACCACGGCGAGCGCGACCGCCGCTTCGCCGTCCTGAACGTCCGCCACCCCCTCGCCCTCGAACGGGTGCCCCTCGACCTCCGGCCGCCGGGGGCGTATAGCCTCCGGGGCCACTCCATCGGCGGCTTCGGCTCGGTGACGACGAACAAAGTCTTGGCGACCCTCGTCGGCGAGCTCTTCGGCAAATGGGTCCAGGCCTACCCGCGCTACGGGTCCGAGAAGAAGGGGCTGCCGACCACCTACTACCTGACCATCGCCGACGAGCCGATCCGCCTCCACGCCGAGCTCGAGGAGGTCGAGTTCGTGCCCCTCCACGACGTGGCCGCCTTCGGGATGGGGAACCCCCTCGCCGGCCTCGTCGACGGCGGCACCGTCTTCGTCCAGAGTCCCCTGCGCGACGCCGAAGCGGTCTGGGCCTCCATCCCGGCCTCGGCCCGGGCCGAGATCCTCGCTCGCCGGATCCGGGTGACCGCCCTCGACACCGTCGCCCTCGCCCGCGAGCACGCCCCGCGGCCCGACCTCGTCGTCCGAATGCAGGGCGTCGCCCTCGTCGGCGTCTTCCTCCGGGTCGCCCCCTTCGCCGAGCGAGCTGGCCTCGACCGGGCGGCCCTCATGGAGGCTGTCCGGCGCCAGCTGACCCGCTTCTTCGGGAAGCGGGGCGGCCGCGTCGTCGAGGCGAACCTGGCCGTCATCGAGGCCGCCTACGACAACCTCATCGACGTCACCGCGGCGGTGACCGGCCTCCCCTCGGGCGGTCCCGGGGCAGCGCGGCCCGCCGCCGACCAGCCAGGAGGGCAGGAGCGATGACCCGCGCCCGCATCCGTCACGCCCAAATTGTCGGCGACCTCATGACCCCCGACCCGATCGTCGTCCGGGCCGACGCGCCCCTCGCCGAGGCGGCCCGGCTCATGGACGAGCACCGGATCAGCGGCCTCCCCGTCGTGGACGGTGCCGGCCGCCTCGTCGGCGTCGTCTCCCAGACCGACCTCCTCCGGGCCCGAGCGACGGAGTACCTCTGGGCGAACTGGCCCGGCCTCGCCGTCCGGCATCTCATGTCGAAGCCGGCCCTGACCGTCCACCGGGATACGTCCCTCGCCGACGCAGCTCGGAAGATGGAGCGCCACCACGTCCACCGCCTCGTCGTCGTCGCCGACACCGACGAGCAGCTCCCGATTGGCGTCATCTCGACCTCCGACCTCGTCCGGGCGATGGCCGCCGAGGTCGAGGAGGGAGGCGAGCGATGAGCCGCACCGACCGCTCGCCGGAAGCCGCCCCCGGCTCGGCTCAGGCCCGCTCGGCCCGCCCTCGGGTCGTCCGGCCGCCCCGTCGGCTCCCCCTGCGACCCGACAATCCGGCCGGCTCGGCGGTGAACGTCCTCGCCAAGGCCCCCGGCGAGCTGAAAGAGGCCCACGAGGTGGAGCTGGCGACGACGGCCCGATCGCTCTTTGACGTCCACGCCTACGTCGAGGACTTCAATGCCTCGATCGTCCCCGCCTACCGGCGGGGCGTCGCCGACGCCGAGTGGCCGGCCGACGTCGGCCTCGCCCGGAGCATCATCCCACCCGGGACGGCGGCGACCCGCGACTTCAGCCGCCTCGCCCCCCAGATCCCCGACTTCATCGCCGAGCGCTGCGTCGGCTGCATGAGCTGCGTCAACGCCTGCCCCGACACAGCGATCCTCGGCATCGCTCTGCCCGAGTCGACGGTGGAGGAGCGAATCGCCGGCTTCGCCGCCGCCCAGCCCGAGCCGGCCGTCGCCGAGGCGAGCCTTCGGCGCCACTTCGCCCACACGACGAAGTACGCCGAGGTTCCCCGGAAGCAGGGCAAGGAGCCGGCGAAGTTCGGGATCTTCGTCGATCCCGTCCACTGCAAGGGCTGCGCCGAGTGCGTCGCCGTCTGCCACGAGCTCGGCTACGACGCCCTCGTCATGATCGACAAGGTCGACGCGGAGCCCGAGACGGGCGAAGGAACCCTCGACCGCTACGAGCGCGACATCGCCTTCTTCCGTTCCCTCCCGCCGACCCCGCCCGAGTACCGAAACGAGCGGGCCCTCGCCGACCTCATGCTCGGCGAGCACGCCCTCGGCTACGTCGGCGGCGCCGGGTCCTGCGCCGGCTGCGGCGAAGCGACGGCGATCCGGATGCTCGTCGCCGCCACCCGCCAGATCCACGGGCCGGCCTCGATGGGGATCGTCGCCGCGACGGGCTGCAACACCGTCTTCGGGAGCACGTATCCCTTCAACCCCTTCCTCGTTCCCTGGACGAACTCCCTCTTCGAGAACGCACCGACCGTCGCCCTCGGGATCCGGGAGCGCTGGGATCAGGCCGGCTATCGGGACCGCAAGCTGTGGGTCCTCGGCGGCGACGGGGCGATGTACGACATCGGCTTCCAGGCCCTGTCGCGGATGGTCGCCTCGGGGGCCGACATCAACGTCCTCGTCCTCGATACCCAGGTCTACTCGAACACCGGCGGTCAGGCGTCGACGGCTTCCTTCGGCGGCCAGATCACGAAGCTCTCCGCCTACGGCAAGGAGCTCCACGGTCGACCCGAGCCGCGCAAGGAGCTCGGCCGAATCCTCGTCGCCCACGGGAACGTCTACGTCGCCCAGACGACCCCGGCCCACATCAACCACTTCTACCGGGCGATCATGGAGGCGAACACCTTCCCGGGGCCGGCCGTCGTCATCGCCTACGCGCCCTGCATGCCCGAGCACGGTATCGCCGACGACGCCGCGACCCGCCAGGCGAAGCTGGCCGTCGAATCGCGGGCCTTCCCGCTCTTCACCTACGACCCGCGGCGGGGCGAGACCATCGCCGAGCGGCTCTCGCTGACCGGCAACCCGGCCATCAAGGAGGACTGGGCGAAGCTCCCCGACGGGACCGTCGTCGACTTCCTCGCCTTCGCCCGCTCGGAGGGTCGGTTCGCGCAGCACTTCGGTCCCGACGGGACGCCGACAGCGGAGATCCTCGCCACCCAGGCCGAGCGGCTGGCGAACTGGCGGACCCTCCAGGAGCTGGCCGGCATCCGCTAAGGGGGCGGAGCGCCGGGGGTCGGTGGCGCTGCCGACGGCGGTACCCTCGGCGGCCGTCGCGCCCGCCCGTTCGCTCGGCGGCGACGACGGTCACCCGGTTGGCGCCGTCAGTCGCCCGCCGTCGACGTCGGGAGCGGGTACCAGGGCGGGATCGAGGCGTCGTAGCGGAAGGCGCCGATCCCCGCGCCGGCGACGTAGTTGACGACGACGAGCCGGTACGCGCCGCTCGGCAACTGGAAGATGACAGTGCCCCGGAAGTCCGGGCTCGTGACCGGGTAGTGCTCCTCGATAGGCCGGCCGAACCAGGCCGCCACGGGCTGCTCGCGGGCGCCGAGCGCCTCGAGGGCGGCCGCCAGGATCCGGTGGCAGAGGTCCGGCGGCAACGGGGTGCAGTCGACCGGGAACGGCGTCGAGCTCGGGCTCGGGGTCGGAACCGGGCTCGGGCTCGGCGACGGGGCCGACGGCGGAGGGAGCGACCCGGAGACCGTCGGCGGAGGGGACGGCTGGGGGAACCCGCAGGCGGCGAGAACGGCCCCGGCGGCGAGGAGCCCGCCGATCGCGGTCCTGGCGCCGGGCTTTCGGCCGCTGGTCGACGTGGAGCCTGCCGGAAGATCCGATGGGCCGAGCACTACGGGGCGAGGGTCGGCAGCGCGAGGGGTGGATCCGTCGACGTGAGCGGATGGCTCACGCTGTCTCCGCGTCCGTAGTCGCCGGTCATGAAGAGGACCGGCTCCCCGTCGATGACGACGCACGTCGGGTCCTCCGCCCAGATGGTTCGGATCGGCGCACCGGCGCCGCGCGTCGCCGTCACACCCGCCGTTCATGCCGCGTCACTGGGGCCGGAAGTCCCGATGCCACGCCGCGCGGCCGCGGGGGAGGTCGACATGCGCGAAACCGAACGACCTCGACGGTCCGCCCTTCGGTGTCTCGTCGTCCATCCGGCTCCCGTCGTTCGCCGCGGCCTCGTCGCCGTCCTCGAGGACGAGCTCGACGTCGCCGTGACGGAGGTCTCGACGGCGGCGGAGGCGCGGGCCTGGCTCCGCTCCCACGCGGTCGACCTCGTCATCGTCGCCACCGACCTGCCCGACGGGTGGGGCCTCGATCTCGTCGGACGGGCCGATCGGTCCGGCCGCCGCCCAGCCTGGGTTCTGCTCTCGGCGCGCGATGGCGGCGGCCTCGTCGCCGAGGCCCTCCGCCGTGGGGCGGTCGGTCTCCTCCAGGTCAGGAGCGAGCCCGGCGAGATCGTCCGGGTCGCGGCGACGGCCATTCGGGGCGAGCTCGCCTTCACGGCACCCCAGCTCGAGGCGGCTCGGGCGGCGGCCCCTCGCCACCTGACGCCTCGCGAGCGGGCAGTCGTCCGCTCCCTCGCCGCCGGCCGATCGAACGACGAGATCGCGAGCGACCTCGGCCTCCGTCGCAAGACCGTCGAGACGTACCTCGCCCGTCTCTATCGGCGGTTCGGTGTCGCGTCGCGGCTCGAGCTCCTCCATCGACTTCGGGACGAGGGGCTCGACGGCGTGGCCGACTGAGGACGCCTCGAAGGGCCGCGGCACACCGCTCTCCGGCGGCGGCCGCCGCTCGATGTCGGGCTCAGTCCTGTCCCGCCTCAATGGCGGCGACGATCCGGGCGAAGTGCTTCACGGGATCGAGGTGGTCGAGGGCGTCCACCACCCGGCGCAGGTCGAGGGCGACGTATTGGTGAATGCAACGAGGGCGGCGGCCCGCTCGATGGCGGCGGTGAGGCGAGGCTCGTCGAGGTCGAGGGAAGGATCGGGTCCGGCCACGCTGGCCAGCGTGCCAGGCGGGTCGGCCGGCGGCTGGAGGTCAGGCCGACGCCGACCGATCGACGGTGGGCAGGGCGAGCGTCCGATCGGGCGGTCGAGCTACCCTTCGGCTCGTGGACGAGCGTGAGCGAACCGGACCCATCTCCCCGCCGCCCCCGGATCGAGCCGGCGGTCCCACCCCAACCGCCGGCCGGGGGCTCGACCCGGGCTTCGACCTCGGCCGGTTCGAGGCCCTGACCTTCGACTGCTACGGCACCCTCATCGACTGGGAGGCCGGCATCGTCGCCGCAGCCGGGGAAATCCTCGCCGCCCACGATCTCGTCCTCGCCGAAGAGGCGCTCCTCGAGCGCTACGCGGTCGCCGAGGCGGCGGTCGAGGCCGGGCCGTACCGCCGGTATCGCGAGGTCCTGGCAGCGAGCCTCGACGCGGTCGGCCGTGACCTCGGCCTCGCCCTCCCGTCGACCGAGCTCGACCGCTTCGCCGACTCCGTCGGCGACTGGCCGCCCTTCCCCGATTCCGCGGTCGCCCTGGCCGCCCTCCGGGAGCGCTTCCGGCTCGGGGTCGTCACGAACTGCGACGACGACCTCTTCGCCCGCTCGAACGCCCGCCTCGGCCGACCCTTCGAGGTCGTCGTGACCGCCGAGCAGGTCGGCGCCTACAAGCCGAGCGATCGCCCCTTCGAGGTCGCCCTGGCCCGGATCGGCCTCCCCGCCGAGCGCGTCCTCCACGTCGCCCAGAGCTTCTACCACGACCACGTCCCGGCCAAGCGCCTCGGTCTGGCGACGGTCTGGGTGAACCGCCGCCACGATCGACCGGGCTGGGGCGCGACGCCACCCGCGGAGGCCGAGCCCGACCTCGTCGTCCCGGATCTGGCGAGCCTGGCCGTCCTCGCTGCGACCCGCCCCTGACACGCCGTCGCCCGGCCTGGGGCCACGGTGCCGACGCGGGTGGTACTGGAGGCGAGACATCACGGGTGTCCGCCCTGGCGGCAAGCGAAGAGGACCGACTGGATCGGGACGAGGAGATTCACGACCTCGTCGGGGCGCTGACCCTCGGCGATGGCGTGGGCCACGCAGTACCGGAGGTGGCCGTCGACGAGGCGGCTGTCCCGCCTGCCACGGGACGGCCGCCTTCTCGATCTCGCCGGCGACGAAGGCCGTGGTCGAAGCGCCAAGGACGAGGGCGAGCTCCACGGGGCCGAGGGCCTCGGTCTCGAAGATCGGCTGGAGCGCGGGGAGGTCGTTACATCGGCCGGGTCGCCGACCAGACGAGGCCGGCGAGGAGGACGTACGAGACGAGGAGGAGGACGGCATCCGGCTCGAGGCGACGGAGCCGGGTCTCCGCCCCGTGGACGATGGCGGTCAGGGCGATGGCCATGAGGAGGATCGCGCCGACCCCAGCAACGGCCTGGCCGGGACTGACGGCGCCGAGGATCGGGCCCGGCGTGTAGGCGAGGTCGGCGGCGAGGAGGGCGAGCATGTTGAAGGCGTTGCTCCCGAAAAGGTTGCCGACGGCGAGATCGTGAGCCCCGATCCGGACCGCGGCGAGGGAGGCGACGAGCTCGGGGGTCGAGGTCGTGGCCGCGACGAGGAAGGTTCCGACGAAGGTCTGTCCGAGACCCGTGGCCGCCGCCAGCTCGCCGGCCGAGACGGCGAGGAGGGGGGCCGCCAGGAGGACGACGAGGCTCGCTGCCACGAAGCGGCCGACGATGACCCCGAGCGGCCGTCCGGGAGCCTCGGCCGACCAGCCCGTCGGGAGGAGGAGCTCGTCGCCGGGGGCGAGCTCGGCCGCCGGCGGGGCCGGGGCCGGGGACCAGTCGGGGACGGCCACCGGCCCCGGCGTCGACTCCGGGCGCTCGCCGGCCCGTCCGGGTCGGGTCCGGCGGATCCAGGCCATGGCCGCGACGTAGAGGGCGACGATGAGAAGCGGCTCGAGGCCGATCCAGCCGACCGCGATGCCCGGTCGATCGAGCAGGCCGAGGAGGGCGATCGCCGTCAGGCCGATGGCGATCGACGCGACTCGGGCATGGCCGAGGCCGACTCGCGGCCAGACCCGCCGGCGGTGGACAAGGTCGAGGAGCCCGAGGATGGCCATGTTCGCCATGCTGCTCCCGAAGAGGTCGCCGACGGCGATGTCGGGGTTGCCCGCCAGGCCGGCGCTGACGTCCGTCGCGACCTCGGGCAGAGACGTCGCTCCAGCGAGGAGGAGACTACCGACGAAGAGCCCGCCGAGGCCGGTTCGCTCGGCGATCTCGTCGCCGTCCCGGGCGAGCTCGAGCCCGGCCAGGACGACGACGAGGCCGGAGAGGGCGAAGAGCCCGAACCAGCCGAGGATGGAGAGGTCGGTCATGGGCGACTCCGGGGACTGGACGGCGGTCGTGCGCTGGCAGAACGATGGCTCGAAGGATGGCTCGAAGGTGGTGCTTCGACCCCTGTCCTGGAGTGCCCATCGTACCGATCGGGACCACTCGCCGGCACGATCGGAGGGCGCCGCTGGTCCCGGGCCGGGTGGCACTTGGCGAACTGCCTCGGACAGGGCATCCTTGTCGCGGCAGTCCGGCGGCGCCACCGCCGGGGCCCGCGGACGACGGAACCCTTCCAACGTTCCGCGGCTAGGTCCTACGGCTCGAAGGCCGAGTCGTCGACACGCACGGAGGTGACGAGATGAATGGAAGCGCCGCCCCCGAATCCCTCGATGAGCTCGAGCCGGGTACCTCGTTCGTCCTCACTCCCGAGGGTTGGGAGCGGGTCGAGTACCAGGAGCCGGGACCCGATTGGCGTCTTCGCTCGGACGGCTCCTACGAATCGCCGGACGGGTTGACGGTCACCTGGCCGATCGACCCGCCGACCGGCGATTAGCGGCCATGGCCGGCAGCGGGGCGGCGGGAACGGCCGTCCCCCGCGGGCACCGAATCCTGCCCCACACGGCGGATGCCGGGATCGCCGCCGAAGGCCCGACCCTCGAGGCCCTCTTCGAGGAGGCGGCGGCGGCCGTGGCCGAGCTCTCGGCCGACGTTGACGCGGCGGCCCTCGCCCCGGGCGACGGGCAGGCCGAAGCGCGGGGTGGCGGCGCCGCGGCGGGCGGGAGTTCGCCGAGGGCGCCGCTCGTCCGCCGCTCCGTCGAGCTCTCCGCGCCCGACCTCGTGGGGCTCGCCTTCGCCTGGCTGAACGAATGTATCGGCCTCGTCGACGTCGCCGGGGCCATCGTCGGCTGCCGGGTCTTCGCCGTCGCCGAGGGCCCCGACGGAGCTCGGCTGCGAGCCTCCGTCGACCTCGTCCCCTTCGACGGGGTCCGTGTCCGGCGGCGGGCCGACGTGAAGTCGGCGACCTACCACGGCCTCGCCGTCGAGCGGATCCCGGGCGGCTGGAGCCTGACCGCCTACCTCGATCTGTGACCCGGCCGACCCGCTGACGGGCTGCGTCGGCTCAGGAGCGCGCCCCGAGCCCGGGCAGTGACGGGTCGGCTCCACGTGACGGAGGACACTCGATGGGCAAGCGACACCCACACGGTCGACGGTCGCCACCGGCCTCGAGCACGGCGACCCTCGATCGCTCCGAGGCGCCGCCGGCGGCGACCCCGGTCCAGCTCGAGCGCCTCGACGAGGTCCGCTGGCGGATTCCGCGCGATCGGAAGCTCGGGATGCGCGTCGACGGCCTCGTCTTTGCCGACGACCGGCTCATGGCCTCCCTCCGCGATGACCCCGCCCTCACCCAGGTTGCCAACGTGGCGACCCTGCCGGGGATCGTCGGGGCCTCCCTCGCCATGCCCGACGTGCACTGGGGCTACGGCTTCCCCGTCGGCGGGGTCGCGGCGACCCGGCTCGAGGATGGGGTTGTCAGCCCGGGCGGGATCGGCTTCGACATCAACTGCGGGGTCCGCCTCCTCCGGACCGACCTGACGGCCGAGGATCTCCGACCCCACCTTCCGCGCCTCGCCGACGCCCTCTTCGCAGCGGTTCCCTCCGGGGTCGGCGCCCGCCTCGGGCGACGACTTCGGCCGGCTGAGCTCGACGCCGTCATGGCCGAAGGGGCGGCCTGGGCCGTTGCTCACGGCCACGGGACGCCCGAGGATCTCGAGCGGACCGAGGAGGGTGGGCGGCTCGCCGGGGCCGACCCGGGGCGCGTCTCGGCCCGGGCTCGCGAGCGCGGAGCCGATCAGCTCGGGACCCTCGGCTCGGGGAACCATTTCCTCGAGGTCCAGGTCGTCGACCGGATCGACGATCCCGAGGCGGCCGCTGTCTTCGGGCTCGCCCTCGGCATGGTGACGATCATGATCCACTGCGGCTCCCGGGGCCTCGGCCACCAGGTTTGCACCGATGAGCTGGCGATCATGGACCGGGCCGTCCGGCGGTACGGGATCGTCCTTCCCGACCGGCAGCTCGCCTGCGCGCCCCTCGATTCCGACGAGGGCCGGGCCTACCTGCGGGCCATGGCCGCGGCGGCAAACTTCGCCTGGGCGAACCGGCAGATGATCGCCGACGCCGTCCGGGGTGCCTTCGCCCGCACCCTCGGTCGGCCGGCGGAAGCTCTCGGGATTCGCCAGGTCTACGACCTCTCCCACAACATCGCCAAGCTGGAAGAGCACGAGGTCGACGGTCGTCGGATTCGGGTCTGTGTCCACCGAAAGGGGGCGACGCGCGCCTTCCCGGCTGGGCATCCGGCCGTCCCGGAGCCGTACCGGAGCGTCGGGCAGCCGGTCCTCATCCCGGGCGACATGGGTCGGCACTCCTTCGTCTGCGTCGGGACGCCCGGCTCGATGGCGGCCTCCTTCGGCTCGTCCTGCCACGGCGCCGGCCGGAACCTCTCCCGCCATGCCGCCATCCGGGCCCTCCGCGGTGTCGACATCGCGGCCGAGCTCGCCGCCCGGGGCATCGAGGTCCGGGCGGAGCGGCGCGACCTCCTCGCCGAGGAGGCCTCCCTCGCCTACAAGGACGTCGAGGCCGTCGTCGCCACGGCCGAGCGGGCCGGCCTCGCCCGATCCGTCGCTCGCCTTCGCCCCCTGGCCGTCATCAAGGGCTGACGGCCCGGACCGGCTGACGGCCCGGTCCGATGGCGCTCCCTTTGCGCCGTTCGGCACTCCCCGGACGGGGCCGGAGGCCCGACCATCGAGCCGGTCGCCCGATGATCGCCCTCTGGCATCCCGTCGCTCACGATGGACGCGTCGCCTCCGCCCTCGAGGCGACCCTCCACGGTCGCCTCCTTCGCGTCGAGCGCCGGGCTGGCGAGACGATCTGGCGCTGGAGCGTCCGCTGCCCGTGCGGTCGCGAGATCGGCGTCGGGACGGCGGCCGATGCCCACAGCGCCGAGCGGGCGGCCGAGGACGAGGTCTACAAGATCCACCCATCGACACGGGAGTGGCCGCTCCTCGACGAGTGACCGCCTGCCGACGGGGCTGGGCCGCTGCGGGTTGTCGAGTCGGCCGCTCGGGAGGATGATTGGATCGATGCGTCAGACCGCAATGCCACCCCGATTCGACACGGCGTCGGCGGGCCCGGTCCGCCGACCGGCCCACGCCGGTTCCTTCTATCCGGCCGAGCCGGAGGCGCTGACCGCCCTCGTCGACGAACAACTGGCGACGGCGGCGGCGAAGGTCCCCCGCTTCACCCGCGGGGCCCTGGCCGGGCTCCTCGTTCCCCACGCCGGCCTCGTCTATTCGGGCCCCGTCGCCGCCGTCGCCTGGTCGATCGTCGGCGAGGAGCCCCCCACGACGATCGTCATCGCCGGCACGAACCACTGGGCCCCCGCCTTCCGGGGGGTCGGCGTCTGGTCCTCGGGGGTGTGGCAGACGCCCCTCGGGGAGGTGCCCGTCGACGCCGGTCTCGCCCGCCGGATCGAGGCCCTCGGCCCTCCCTTCCGGAGCGAAATCGATGGCCACCGGCCCGAGCACTCCATCGAGGTCCAACTCCCCTTCCTCGTCCGGGTGGCGCCGAGGGCCCGGATCGTGCCCCTCCTCGTCAGTCCGCGGACCGTCGCCGACACGATCCGGGCCGGGGAGTGGCTGGGCCGGCTCCTGGCCGGGCTTCGGGCGTCGGGCGAGCGGATCGCCCTCGTCGGGACCTCCGACCTCGCCCACTACCCCGACGACGCCCTCGCCCGGGAGGTCGATGCCGAGATCCTCGAGCCGATCCTCGACCTCGACACGGCCGAGGTGGCACGGCGCGAGGAGGCGATCCGGAGCAGGGGCGACCCGGGCCTCGTCTGCGGGCTCTGCGGCCTGGAGCCGGTCCTCCTCACCCTGGCCGCCGTCGAGGAAATGGGGGCGCGCTCTGGCCAGCTCCTGGCCGAGGCGACCTCGGCCGACGTCCCGATCGGCGACCCCGACCGGGTTGTCGGCTACGCCGCGGTCGCTTTCGTGAGCTGACGAGCAGGCGGACGACCGCCGAGGGCCGCCATGTGGCGGGCTACTCGATCGCGCCCCAACTCCGGGAGCGGTCGGCGACGATCCGGATGAGCGGCCGGTCCTCGAGACGCTGGTTGAGGTACTGTGGGTACTTCGCCCGGAGCGCCGCGACGGCGGAGGCATGCTCCCCGCTCCCCGGAGGTTCCGGCTCGAGGATCTTGGCGGTTCCGCGGATCCGGAGCCAGGCGAGGTGTGTCCAGTCTTCGTCCCAGCGGTCGACGAGCAGCGCGACCTCTGGGACGACGAGCAGGTCACGGACGCGGGCGATTCGGAGCGGATCGTTCGACCGCTTTGGCTTCTCATCGATCGGGGAATACAGGACCGGCCGACCTCGAGGATCGGGTCGGTCGGCCAAGACGAAGCAGATCGGGACGAGGCGAGGGCACCCGTCGAGGCCGACCGTGGCGAGGATCGCGCGTCGCGCCTCCGACAAAAAGCGTCGCTCGGCCGGGCTGAGGATCGGCTGGTCGGGGCTGACCACGTTTGTATCGTGCCTGAAGGCGAGCCGAAGCGTCTTGCGGCCGCCCTGGTGGCTCTGCGTGGCATCACTCCGTCGGTGCTGGGGGCCCGATCAGCCTGCCTCACCAGCGGTGCCACACGATCCCATTCACGCCTCCCGGTCGGGGCGGGGCTGGCGCTCGGCGAGATCGGCGTAGACGACCCTTGCGGCGCGCTCCCAACCGGCCCGATCGACGTGGACGGTGAAGTGGTGGCTCCCGGCGTGGAAGGAGATCTCGGGATCCTCGCGGACGGCATGGTCGGCGTAGACGGGGACCCCAAAGAGCTCACCGACCGGCGGCATCGTGCCGACCTCGCAGTCGGGCGCGAACTCGACGAGCTCCGCCTCGGTCAAGAGCCGAACCCGCCGGGCGCCGAGGACCTGGCCGGCCTTGTCGAGGTCGACCCGGTCGGTGGCGTCGACGACGAGGAGGGCCCGCTGGCCGGTGTCCGTCTGAACGGCGACGGTCTTAGCGAAGCGTCGTGGATCGACGCCTTCCACCTGGGCCGTCTCGCGGGCGGTGAAGGTGAGGGGGTGCTCGTGAAGCTCGTACTCAACCCGCTGGCCGGCCAGCCAATCGAGGAGCCCCTCGTGGGGTCCGACGGTGTGGGTCACTTCCGCGCCGGTCATGGCAGAGCCTCCTTCGGCATCCGTGTCCGACGCTCAAGGATCGCCGATGCCCCGGCCACCGAACCAGGGTCTTCGGGACCGTCCTACGGGACCGATGGCCCGCCCGATCGCGCCTCCGGTCCTCAGGACTGGACGCTCGGACTCCGTTGCCGGCCGGGCCGGATCCTTCGACCCATCCGACGTCCACCCATGGGCGCTTGTCCGCCCCGTCGGGCGCTGCCGCATGGCTCGCTCGGGCCTCTGTCGACGGAGGAACCAGTCGTGTCGGGCCCCACCGTTTCGGGTCGCCAGCCCGTGGCGATGCTCGGCCGAGCGCCATCCCCGGTCATCGTGCACGGTGCTGCCGATCCCGCCTCTGGCACGGAGCTCGGCACGATCCTCGCGCCGGGGGATCGCCCGCCGGGCCTTCCTCCGCTTCGCCGCGGCCATCGTCCGCGCCATCGAGGCGAGCGGCGGGGTCACGGCCGGGCGTCGGATCCTCGTCACGCCGACCGACGCGCTCCCGGGGACCCCCGTCCGGCACGGACCGACCGACTCCGGACGGCCGGGACAGGGCGCTCCGGACGGCCGGGACCAGGGCGCTCCGGACGGCCCGCCCCTTCGGGACGGCCGGCCCTCCCGGGAGCCGGACGAGCCCGGGAGGATGGGAGCATGACGACGATGGCCCATACGTTCGCTCGCGCCCGCGGCCGACCCGCGATCTGAGGGAGGTCGCCCGTGTGCCTCGGATTCCCCGGTCGGGTCGTCGCCGTCGATGGCGGCGGGGCCGTCGTCGACGTCGAAGGTCGCCGACGCCGCGCCTCGACCCTTCTCGTCCCCGAGGTGGCGATCGGCGACTGGGTCTACGTGACCGCGGGGACGATCATCGATCGGATCGATCCCGCCGAGGCGGAGGCGATCCGGGCCATCCTCCAGAACGCCATCGCCGCCTCGGACGGCGACGGTGGCGCCGACGGCCGTGGACCGGCCCTGTCGAGCGATACGTAGCGACAAGGAGGCTGCGCGATGACCGCTCCAGAGACGAGACGAACGAGCTTCGGGCCGCCGATGACGGCCCGCTGGGGCGTCGCCCTCGCCCTGACGACGGCGCTCATCAGCGGCGTCGCCGTCTTCGTCAACGCCTACGGCGTCAAGCAGGTTCCCGACGCGGCCGTCTACACGACGATCAAGAACGGGGTCGCG
>JBHORA010000082.1:0-1123 GCA_042408535.1 Chloroflexota bacterium
GGACCCCGGTCCTCGTCCTCGCCGACGGGATCCTCGGCCAGGCGATGGAGCCGGTCCGGCTCCGCTTCCGTAGGCGACGACGGCGATCCGGGCGTCGGCGAGCCGGTCGCCAGCCCACCGCACCTCGGCGGCCGCCATGGCCGCCTCCTTCTCCCGGAGGTGCTGGTTGTGGGCTTCGAGGTCCTCGGACCGAAGATGCAGGGAGCGGACGATCCGGGGCGCCCGACCCCTGGCCCCGGTCACCGCCCAGTCCGCGGGCCGCCGTTCGGGCGTCCGGAAGCGGAGCCGGACCGGCTCCATCGCCTGGCCGAGGATCCCGTCGGCGAGGACGAGGACCGGGGTCCGGTACTGCTCGGCGATCTCGAAGGCGTCGGCGACGAGGTCGATGGCCTCGCCGATGGAGGCCGGGGCGAGGACCGGCACCCGGTAGTCGCCGTGGCCGTGGCCCTTCACCGCCTGGAGGTAGTCGCTCTGGGACGGCCCGATGCTGCCGAGTCCGGGGCCCCCTCGCATGACGTTGACGACGACCACCGGCAGCTCGGTGCCGGCGAGGTAGCTCATCGCCTCGGCCATGAGGCTGATCCCCGGCGAGGACGAGCTGACGAGGACCCGGGCGCCCGTCGCCGCGGCGCCGAGGGCCATGGTGATGGCGGCGAGCTCGCTCTCGGCCTGGACGAAGACCCGTCCGAGCTCGGGCATCCGGCGGGCCATCCATTCGAGGAGCTCGGCCTGGGGCGTGATCGGGTAGCCGAAGTAGGCGTCGCAGCCGGCGGCGATGGCCGCCTCGGCGATGGCCTCGTTGCCCTTCATGAGGACCCGCTCGGCGCCGACCGGCGGGGTGACGGTCGGCGTCGTCGGCGGGGCAGTGGGCGTCGCAGTCGTTCCGTTCGGTCGGGCAGTCGTCATGGCGAAGCCCTCCGCGAGGCGTAGACGGTGAAGACGGCGTCGGGACAGACGCGGTAGCAGAGGGCGCAGCTCGTGCAGTGGTCGGGGTCGATGAGCCGAACCGGGTGGTAGCCGAGCCGGTTCACGAGGATCGGCTCGAGGGCGAGGACCCCGGGGGGACAAACGGCGACGCAGAGGCCGCAGCCCTTGCAGCGGTCCGTGGCGATGACGAGCGGCT
>JBHORA010000091.1:0-12070 GCA_042408535.1 Chloroflexota bacterium
CGACCGCCCGTGGATCCTCGTGACGAACGACGACGGCATCGAATCCCGCGGGCTCCTCGCCCTCAAGCAGGCCCTCGACCCCATCGGCCGGACCGTCGTCGTCGCCCCCGAGACGAACCAGAGCGCCGTCGGCCACACGAAGACCCTCATGCGGCCCCTTCGGGTTCGGGAGCGGCGGCTCGCCGACGGATCGGTTGGCTGGTCCGTCGACGGCTCCCCGACGGACGCCGTCAGCCTCGCCTTCCTCGGCTTCTTCGACCACGGCTTCGACCTCGTCGCCTCGGGCATCAACTACGGGGCGAACCTCGGCGACGACATCACCTACTCGGGAACCGTGAGCGCGGCCATGGAGGCGGTCATCAACGGCTGCCCGGCCTTCGCCATCAGCCAGGAGTACTACGAGCATCCCGACTTCACCCTCGCCGCCGCCGCCGCCCGCCTCGTCGCCCGCAACATCCTCGAGCACGGGCTTGCCCGGGGCGAGCTCATCAACGTCAACGTCCCGGCCGTGCGACCCGAGGAGTGCCAGGGGATCGAGGTGACCCGGCTCGGCCGTCGGATCTACCAGGACGAGCTCGTCGAGCGGCTCGATCCGCGCGGCATCCCCTACTACTGGATCGGCGGACCGCCGCCATCAGGGCTCGCCGTCCCGGGCACGGACTTCCATGCCGTCGTCAACCGGCGGATCGCCGTCACCCCGATCCACCTCGATCTGACGGGCCGGCGGCTCCTCCGGCGCCTGAAGACGTGGGACTGGTCCCTGGAGCTGCCGCGCGACGGAGCGGCGGACGGTGTCGAGGGGACGAAGAAGGACGGGGGATGACGGCCCTTCGGGCCCGGCCTCGCCTCGACCCCCTCAGGGCCGAACCCAGCCGGCGAAGGAGCCGGGAACGCGCCGCACGATCCGCCCTTCGACGTCGACCCACCGGAGCTCGGGGAGCGGCTCGTCATAGCCGACGAGGACGGCCGAGTCGTCGGCCGCGATGCCGGCGAGGATGGCAACGGCCAACGACTCGGGTGGCTCCCAGGCCGCGATGACCTCGCCCTCGCCGGGGCGGGCTACCCGGACGAGCCGGGATTCCGTGGACGGCCCGAACTGGCCGGCGCCCTCGAGAACCCAGATGCCCCGACCGTCGGCCGTCCACTCGCCGATCCCGAAGCCGTTCCACCAGCGAGTCGGCGTCTCGCCCGGACCGAAGCTGACGACCATCGAACACGGGCTATCCGGGCTGTGTTCGGGGCAGTCGGCGGCGATCTCGCCGCCGTGGGCCGGCCGCCTCGGGAGGCCCGTCGGCGAATAGACCGCTGGGCTGGGTCCTTCGAGGGGCCGGAACGTGCCGTCGATGGTCAGGATGCCTCGGCTCCACTCCTGAAGATCGGGATCCTGCCGAGCGGTGAGGAAGCCGCTCCCGTCGGCGAGCCAGACGCCGTCGCCGAGAATCCACTCCGCCAGGGCGACCCCATCGGGGATCGGGACGGCCGACTCGGTTCCCCTCGCCGGATCGAGGAGGCGAAGCGCTCCCTCCGCCAGGTAGGCGAGACGGCCGTCGGGACCCCAGGCGGCGGACGACGCGTCGAGGAGGGCCGTCGGCGGGCGTTGCGGGCGGCGGAGGTCGAAGACGAGGATCGCCGATCGGTGATGGATGACGACGGTGCCGTCGCTCCGCGGCTGGGAGGTGGCCGCGTCGGTCGGGACGGCGAGGTACCGGCTGCCGTCGAAGCGAACGTCGCCCGCAGCAACCACGAGCTCGTCGGCATCGCCGGTGACGTCCGGGACGTCGAACTCGGCGATGCGGCCCCGATCGCCGTTCGGGCCGACGGCGTCCACGACGAGGATCGGTGCGCCGCGGAAGCGCCGCACGTAGACGACGACGGCAGCGCCGGGCGTGTCGAGGGACGCCGTACCGGAGGCGGCCGGTGTCGGCTCGCTGAAGGCGAGGGGGTCGCGGGTGACGACGAGCCGCCAGGATGCCCGTCGATCGACGGTCACGTAGACCGGAAGGCTGTTCGGGTACCGGATCTCATAGGTCGCCATGCGGGGCAGGCCGTCGCAGGGGCTCGGATCGGGAGCGGCGATGAGCCGCGCCGTGCCCTCCTCGCCGAGGGCGTAGCCGAAGGTGCCGGGGCCGCGACAGACCCAGGCGACCCCGTAGGAGCCGGCCGCGCCGACCTGTCCGATCCAGCGCCGACTCACCGTCCCGTCGGGCACGCCTTCCTCGGCGTGATCGATCTCGACCCGACCGGCGGGCAGGGCGGGGAGCGACGGGACGGCGGCGATCGGCGGCCCGGGCGAAACGGGTCTGGGCGAGGTGGCCCCGGGTGAGACGGGTCCGGGCGAGGTGGCTCCGGGCGAGCCCGGCGCGACCGAATGGGTGGTCGGCGGCGTCCCCACCGGGCCGGGCGTCCGAGCAGCCTCGGGTCCTCGAGACCCGGCGAAGACACCGACGCTCCCGGCGAGCACGGCCGCCACGGCGAGCAGCGCGAGAGAGCGACGGCGAGCGGTCCGCCGGCGCCGCTCGGCGAGGGCGTCGAGGAGCCGCTCGAGCGGCACGTCGACGGCGACGGCGGCCTGCCGGAGGACGCGGCCGAGGAGCGCCTCGAGGGGATCGACCGTCTCGCCCACCTCGTCGGCGTCGTCGCCCGCCGCGCCCGTCTGAGGCCGGGTGACGACATCCGACCGGTCGGGTTGGCGGCCTATGGGCGCGTACCGCTCGCCCGCCCAATCGGCGACGTTCGCCGACCCGAGGTCGTCGCGGAGGCGCTCGAAGGCGAGGCGCAGCTCGGCTCTCAGCGCGTCGGCGCTCCGACCGAGGATGGCCGCCACCTCGGCGTCCGAACAGCCGACGTGCTAGCGGAGGACGATCGCCGCCCGCATCCGCGGTGGAAGTCGGTGCACGGCGTTCAGGACCATCGCTCGAATCGCCGCAGGCCCCCGTGCGCCGGCGTCGACGGCTCCCGCATCGACGACTTCGAGGGCGACGATCCGCCGGCGGCGTCGAAGATGGGCGAGGGCGCGGTTCGTGGCGATCCGGAGGAGCCAGCTCCGGAGGGCGCCGTCGTGGCGGAGCTCGGACCCGCGTTCCAAGGCCGTCAGGAGGGTGTCGACGACGACGTCCTCTGCCTCCGCCGCATCGCGAAGGATGAGGAAGGCGACCCCGGCCAGCTCGCGCCCGTGGGCCTCGAGGAGGAGCGGCAGGACCGCCGGGTCCCGGCGCCGGAGCGCCTCGAGGCTGCCCGGCGGGAGAGCCGTGGTCGGACGGGGCGCGGGCGCGGCGGCGGCGTCCCGACCTGGCGCGGGTCCGGCGACGTCACGCGGCTCCTCTCGATCGATCGACATGCTCCCTCCGCTCCGACGACCCGAGACGTTGACCCCCGGGTGGGCGCGACGTTCGACGGTTGTGACGATCGCCATCGATGATGAGATGCGGCGCGAGCCTCGAACGGGTGAGCGCGCCCCGGCAGACTTCCGGCGTTCGGTTCCTGTTCGGATAGAGGGAAGACCGCGGCCCACTCAGGCCATTGGGCTGGGACCCAATGGGTCAGCACCCAATGGGTGAGCACCCAACGGCACCGCGGGCCGGGACGGCGGGGTCAGTCCGCGCCGCGAGCGAGGCGTCCGAGCCCTCTCGGGCCCCGTCGGCCAAGATCGACGAGGACGGCGAAGGCCGCGTTCCGGCCCGGCAGGCCGGTCACGCCGCCACCCGGATGGGCACCCGGACCGGCCAGGTACAGCCCGGCCAGCGGCAGCCGGTAGCGCGCCCAGCCGAGGAGCGGCCGCCAGAGGAAGAAGGCGTCGAGCCCGGGCTCGACGTGGAGGACGTGGCCGCCGATGAGCCCGTACTCCCCCTCGATGTCGGCCGGCGTCACCACCTGGGTGGCACCGACGAGATCACCGATCCCCGGGGCGACCTCTTCGAGGCGGGCGACGACGGCGTCGAGGAGCGCTCCCCGCTCGGACCGCCAGTCCCCGTCCCGGAGGGTTCGCGGCGCCCACTGGACGACGGCGTGGAGGACGTGGGTGCCCGCCCGGGCGCCCTCGACGAGGGAGGGGTCGACGAGGGAAGGGATCGTCGCCTCGAGAACCGGCGAGGCCGAGACGCGGCCGTACTTCGAGGCATCGAAAGCGGTCTCGAGAGCGGCCAGGCTCGTCGCCCCGACGAGGATCCGACCGCGGAGGAGCCGGCCGGCCCCGTCGCCGGCGGCATCGCTGGCGGCCTCCAGGGCGGGGAAGCGGGGCAACCGCCGGAGGACGAGGCGGACGATCGCCGTCGAGCCGGCCGTTCGGAGGTTCCCAGCCCGCCAGCGGAGCTCGGGGCCGAGGGTCACCGGGTCGAGGAGGTCGAGGAGGGTCCGCTTCGGATCGAGAGCCGAGACGACGACCGGGGCCCGGATCTCCTCCCCCGAGGCGAGGGCGACCCCGACGACCCGCCCCTCGGCTTCCAGGACCCGGACGACCTCGGCCTCGGTCCGAATGTCGCCGCCGAAGGCTCGAACGGCGGCGGCGAGGGCGTCGGCGAGGGTGCCCGGACCGCCGCGAGCGTAGACGGTCTCCCCGGCGAGCCCGGCGTCGGTGCCGGCAGCCTGGGTGAGGAGCCAGGCCGTCGAGCCGGCCGAGCGCGGCCCGAAGGCGGCATACCGGAGCCCGGCCCAGGCGAGGGCCGCCCGGACCGGCTCGGAGGGGACGTCGTCGGCGAGGGCATCGGCGATGGCCATCGGGAGCCAGCGGAGGAGGGCCCGGCCGTCCCGTCGGCCGAGAGCCCGGAAGGCCCGCCCGAGGCGGAGTCCGGCGAGGGCATCCTCGAGGCCGGGCCCGCGGAGATCGGGGGGCGTCGTCCCGTTCAGGACGGCGACGACCCGCCCGAGGGCCCGCACCCGCCGATCGAGGGCGAGGAAGCCGGCCCCGTCGGCGGCGGAGAAGGCGGCCAGGCGGACGGCCGTCGCGGCGGGATCGCGCTCGACGACGACGGCCCGCCCGTCCGGCTGGGGGGCGACGAGGGCGACGGACGGCGCCACGAGCCGGAGTCCGTGGTCCCGGAGCCGAAGGTCGCGGACGATGGACGGACGGAGGCGTCCGACGGTCGGGAAGACCGCCGGAGCCCGCACCCCTCGGCGGACGACGACGGTGCCGACGGTCCCCCCGACGGCGGGTCGCCGCTCGAGGACGAGGACCCGGAGCCCGGCCCGGGCGAGGTAGGCGGCAGCGACGAGGCCGTTGTGGCCGCCGCCGACGACGAGGGCGTCGAAGCGATCCGCACCGCTCACGCCGCGCCTCCCATGGGCCAGCCGAACCCCCGGCCCCCGAAGGCGCGGAGGACCTCGAGGGCCGCCAGGCGGCCGTTGGCGCCCATGATCCCGCCGCCCGGATGGGTCGAACTGCCGCAGAGCCAGAGATCCCGGACGGGTGTCCGGTAGCGGGCCCAGCCGGGAACCGGTCGGTTGAAGAAGAGCTGCTCGAGGGTGAGCTCGCCCTGGAAGATGTTCCCTTCGGTCAGGCCCGTCGTTCGCTCGATGTCGAGGGGGGTGAGGACCTGGCGGCCGACGACGAGGGAGGGCAGGTTCGGGGCGAACTCGGCGATCCGCTCGACGACGGTGTCCCCGAAGGCCTCCCGGTTGTCGTCCCAGGTCCCGAGGGCCGGGTCGAGCTCGTACGGGGCGTACTGGACGAAGCAGCTCATGACGTGCTTCCCGGGCGGGGCCATGGACGGATCGACGAGGGTCGGGATGACGATGTCGACGTACGGCCGGCGGCTCCAGCGTCCCGCCTTCGCGTCGTCGTAGGCCTGCTCCATCTCGTCGAGGGAGGGGCTGATGGAGATCGCGCCCCGAAGGTGCTCGATCCCGTCCCGGTTCGGGAGGCAGCTGAACTCGGGCAGCCCGTCGAGGGCAAGGTTCACCTTGCCCGAGCTGCCCCGGAAGCGGAAGCGGCGGACCTCGGCGACGTAGTCGGGGTCGACCTCGGCCGGTTCGAGAAGGTCGAGGACCGTGCGCCGGACGTCGATGGCCGACAGGACGACTCGGGCCGCGATCTCCTCCCCGTTCTCGAGGACGACGCCCGTCGCCCGCCCGTCGCGCGTCCGGATGCGGGCCACGCGCGCCCCGGTCCGGATCTCGGCCCCCTGGGCCCGCGCCGCCGAGGCGATCGCCTCGCTGATCCCGCCGGTCCCGCCCCGCGGCAGCCCCCAGGCTCGGAAGGCGCCGTCGATCTCGCCCATGTAGTGGTGGAGGAGGACGTAGGCCGAGCCCGGCGAGCGGACGCCGAGGAAGGTGCCGATGATCCCCGACGCGGACATCGTCGCCAGCAAGGGGTCGGTCTCGAACCATTGACCGAGGAAGTCGGCGGCGCTCATCGTCATGAGCCCGACGAGGGCGGCCTGATGCCGTTCGTCGAGGGTGAGGAAGCGTCGCACGAGGCCGCCGAGGGGGGCGAGCTCGCGGAGGTCGAAGCCGGTCGGGTCCGGGGGGATCATGGACAGGATCGGCTTGACGAAGCGGGCGAGGTCGGCCATGAGGCGGCCGTACTCCTCGTAGGCCTCGGCGTCGGTGAGGCTCCAGCGGCGAAGCTCGCGGATCGTCCGGCCGTGGTCGTTCGTCCGCCAGAGGTAGTCGCCGCCGCCCGCCGTCGGCCCTTCGCCGGGACGGAGCGGGGTGAAGGTCCCGTCCAGGGGAAGGATGGCGAGGCCGTGCTTCGGCAGCTCGAGCTCGCGGATGATCTCGGGTCGGAGGAGGGACACGACGTAGCTGAAGACGCTGAAGCGGAAGCCGGGCACGATCTCCTCGGTCACCGCCGCCCCGCCGACGAGGGGGCGCTGCTCGAGGACGAGGGTCCGGAGGCCGCCCCGGGCGAGGTACGCCGCGGCGACGAGTCCGTTGTGGCCGCCGCCGACGACGACGGCGTCGTAGCCCTGGCTCACCGTAACCTCCGACGCAGGCGAGCGGCCCGTCCGCCGGGGTCGGCTGGCTCGGCCGGCGGCGACCGCTCTTCGTCGGCCAAGTCTAGCGGCCGCCGGCATCGTCGGACCGCCCGGAGCGGCTCTCGCCCGGGTACGATGGGCTGACCCGTGACGGATTCGAGACTCGGCACCCTCCAGCCCGCGGTGAGGAGATGAGCGTCGGCACCCCGTTCCATGCCCGGACCGCGCCCCGGAACCGAAAGCAGCAGTGGCGGGAGTGGGCGGGCTACCTCGCGGCCTCCGCCTACTTCGACCACCACGACATCGAGTACACGGCGATCCGAGAGGCGGCGGCCCTCATCGACGTCAGCCCCCTCTACAAGGTTCGGCTCGTCGGTCCCGACGCGGAGCGGCTCGTCGATCGGGTCGTGACCCGCGACGCGACGAAGATCGCCCCCGGCCAGGTCATCTACACGCCCTGGTGCGACGAGCGGGGGAAGGTCCTCGACGACGGCACGATCCATCGCCTCGGGCCCGAGGAGTTCCGCTGGACGTCGGCCGAGCCGAACGTCCGCTGGCTCGTCCTCAATGCCGGCGGGCTCGACGTCGCCATCGAGGACGTGAGCGACCGGATCGCCGCCCTCGCCCTCCAGGGTCCCCGTTCGCGGGCCGTCCTCGAGGCGGCCACGGGGACGAGCTTCGCTGACCTCGGCTACTTCCGGCGCCGATCGGCCGTCATCGGCGGCGTCGAGATCGACGTCTCCCGGACCGGCTATACCGGTGACCTCGGCTACGAGCTCTGGATCCCGGCCGAGGCGGCCCTCACCGTCTGGGACGAGCTCGTCCGGGCTGGCGAACCCTTCGGCCTCCGACCCGTCGGCCTGGCCGCCCTCGACCTCGCCCGGCTCGAGGCCGGCTTCATCCTCCTCGAGGTCGACTACACGAGCGCCCGCCACGCCGAGAACGCCGAACAGGCCTATTCGCCCTTCGAGATCGGGCTCGGCCGCCTCGTCCGCTTCGACAAGGCCGACTACGTCGGGAAGCGGGCCCTGCTCGCCGAGCAGCGGGCCGGCGGACCACCGCGCCGGCTCGTCGGCCTGACCCTCGACTGGGCGGAGATCGAAGCGGCCTACGCCGCTCAGGATCTCGCTCCGGCCCTCTCGCCGGTCGTCGACCGGAGCCCGCGCCCTGTCTTCGGGCCGGGGGGCCGGCAGATCGGCCGGGTCACCTCCCTCGGCTGGAGCCCGCTCCTGAAAGCGGCCATCGCCCTCGCCTCCCTGCCGGCCGAGTACGAGACGCCCGGCCGTCGGGTCGCCGTCGAGTGGTCGGTCGAGGGGCGCCGGGGCCGGGTGGCGGCGACGGTCACCCCGCTCCCCTTCCTCGACCTCGATCGCCGGCGGCGATAGGCCGACGCCCGAGGGGTCGGCGCCCTGACTCCTTCGAGCTCGCCGTCAGCAGTCCGGCAACAGGCGCACGATCGAGGGCTGTTCGAGCTCCCCCGACGCGCCGCGCCTCGAGGGCGTCGAGGTGCCAATCTCGTCAGGCACGTCGGCTCGCACTTCCACTCCGGCGGACCCGTGGTCACCGATAGCTGAACGCTTCCAAGTACTCCCCCGTAGTGGCATCGATGACGACATTGAGTTCCGTCGCGATCTCGGTAGGCGGGACGAGCTTCGCCTGTGGGAGCCCGGTTCGCGGATCCAGACCTCCGTAGACGGGCTGGGGCGTGCCGGTGAAGCGAATCAGCCAGACAAGGCGATCCTCGATGAGGAGCGGGCCGCCATCAGGACCGCGGTTTAGGTCGGTGAACCGGACCAGCTGCGCCGAAAACGGCTTGTTGGGGTCCCCCAGCCCTGCGGCTGCTTTCACGGCAGCCACGATGGCGGCGTCCTGACTCGTGGGGGCCCAATCGGTCGCCCTGACCGGCTCCAGTTGAACGCCGGCCTCCTCGATGAGGAGCGGCACCGGGTAGGGCGAGGCGGTCGGTCGCGGCGTCGGCTGTGTCCGGCTGGACGCAGACAGGACAAGGAATCCGGCGACGAGGATCACCGCCACTACGCGTATGCTCATGGTAACAGCCCCCTGATCATGGCTGAGCGGTCCAGAAGTCGAACTGCCCGTCCGCCACGAAGCTGCTGTCGTACTTGGTACTGCAGTCCACGATCTTGTGCAGAGGCCCGCTGGGCGTGGCCCAGGTCAGGTCCGGTCGTTCGTAGCGGACGCCGGTGTAGTGGACCCTGTCACTGCTGAGTCCGGGTACATCGGTCTGGCAGTGCCCGGTCTCCTCCGCCAGCTGAGTGCTCCAGGGCTGCGGGCCCCAGTAGTCGGCGGGCCGGAAATTGGTCGTATCGACCCTGTATTGGTCGATATATAGGACTACAAATCCACCAGCATTGAGGAACGTCTGGTACGAGTGAACGCTGTTGATGGCTGGTGCCGGGAACCATTTCGTAACCGGGGGCGCTCCGGGCCTCTTGTACTGCGAAAACCCAGACAGGTCGCCGTTGTCGTGTTCTCTTTCGCGAATGTAGCCTGTCTGAGCCCAGCCGTCTAGGGAGCCGCCCGCAGCAATCATGACCCACGCATTGCTGAACGTCGACGCCCCGAAACAGAGAGAAGGGTACTCCGTGCTAATCAACGCGGATGTGCCCACGGTCCGAGTGACGACGGTGATCCTCGCATCAAAGAAGTTGGCCCTGGGCCCTGAGCACGACGTCGCGGCAGATACCTGGCTGCCGCGCTGCTGCCGCGCTGTGGCACCCACGCTGTTAGCAGCGCAGCGAGCAGGACAACGGTGGTCACTCGACGAAGCATGCCCTGAAACGCGTTTTGCTCGGGGCCATCCCCCGGACCTGTCCACATTCTCTCTCTCTCTGCCGTCAAGAGCCTGCACGTGCCAGAGCAGGTCGTGTTGTTCTCGGCCGGCGCTCGAAGGCCAGGCCGGTCGGCCCTGGCTGAGCGGGGAGGGCTGCGGTAGGCTGCGCCGGTCAGATCCGTGACGCCAGCCCCGCCCCGAATGCCGCTAAGACCCGAGAGATGACCGCCGTCATCGAGGCCCATCGCCTCACGAAGTACTACGGCCGCCGGCGCGGCGTCGTCGAGCTCGACTTCGCCGTCGAGGCCGGCGAGGTCTTCGGCTTCCTCGGCCCGAACGGGGCTGGCAAGACGACGACCATTCGCCTCCTCCTCGGGCTCCTCCGGCCGACGGCGGGGCGGGCGACGATCTTCGGGCTCGACGTCTGGACCGAGGCCCCGGCGGTCCACCGCCGGCTCGCCTACGTCGGCAGCGAGCCCGGCTACCTCGGTGAGCTGACGGCTGCCGAGCAGCTCGACGTCCTCGCCGCCCTCCGCGGCCTACCGAAGGGGGTCTGGCGATCCCTCGCCGAACGCCTCGAGCTCGATCCGGCCGTCCAGATCCGAAAGCTGTCGCGCGGCAACCGGCAGAAGATCGCCGTCGTCGCCGCCTTCATGGGCGAGGAGCCGCTCCTCGTCCTCGACGAGCCGACGACAGGCCTCGATCCGCTCATGCAGCGGGAGTTCCTCGCCCTCGTCGCCGAGGCCCGGGCGGCGGGCAGGACCGTCTTCCTCTCGTCCCACAACCTGCCCGAGGTCGAGCGGAGCTGCGATCGGGTCGGCATCATCCGGGAGGGCCGCCTCGTCGACGTCTCGACGGTCCAGCGGCTCCTGGCCGAGCACTGGCGCTCGGTCAACCTCGTCCTCGCCGTCCCGGCACCGAACGGGACCTTCGATCTGCCGAACGTCGAGGTCGTGACGGCGAGCGCCCGGGACGTCCACCTCATGGTCCGGGGCGACGTCAATCCCCTCCTCCGGCGGATCGCCGGCCTCGAGATCGTCGACATCGCCATCACGACGCCCGACGTCGAGGACGTCTTCCTCCGCTACTACGACGCTGGCGCGGCGACGCCGGGCGAGCTGGCGGCCACGCCCGGCGAGCTGGCGGCCACGCCGGGCGAGCTGGCGGCCAGGAGCGGACCGAACAGCGGGGCGGTGACGCGGGGCGAGCTGGCGGCCGAGGCGGGGCAGGCCGAGTCAGCCGGGTCGCTCGGTGGGGACGCGGATCAGAGCGCGAGCTCGGCGTCGGTCGACGGAGATCCTCGATGATCCGCGCCGCGGCCTGGCTCGAGATCCGCCGGAACCGATCCCTCGCCCTCTGGCTCGGCATCGTCGCCTTCGCCTACGCCGGGACGATGGCCGTCTTCTACCCAATCATGCGCGACAACACAGCCGCCCTCGAGCAGTACCTCGAGCTCTTCCCGAAGGCGTTCCTCGCCGCCTTCGGGATCAGCGGCAGCCTCGGCAAGCCCGGCGTTTTCTTCACGACCTACCTCGGCAGCTACCTGTGGCCGATCGTGGCCGCCATCGCCGCCATCGCCGGCGGGACGCGGGTCGTGGCGGCCGATCTCGAGCGGGGCTTCCTCGACGTCGTCATCTCGACCCCGATCTCCCGCCGCCGCTACCTCCTCGTCTCCATCGCCGGTCAGGCGCTCGTCCAGCTCCTCCTCGCCCTCGCCCTCGTCGCCGGCGTCCTCGTCGTCGGGGCCCTCGTCGGGGCGGGCTTCGAGCCGGAGGCCTTCCTCCTCGTCGTCGTCCCGGCCACCCTCTTCGGTTGGGCGATCGCCGGGGTCGCCACCCTCCTGGCCGTGGCCACACTGTCGAGGGGGATCGCGGCTGGGGTGACGACGGCGGTCCTCCTCGTCATGTACCTCATGGTCGTCGTCGCCCAGATCGAGCCGGACCTCGAGTGGCTGAAGGCGTTCTCCCTCTTCGGCCACATCGACACGACGGCGGTCATCGACGAAGGGGCCCTCCGACCCCTCGATCTCGCCGTCCACGCCGGCGTCGCCCTCCTCGGCTGGGGAGCGGCCCTCTGGCGGTTCGGCGAGCGGGACCTCGCCGCCTGACCTCCCGTCGGGGATCGATCGCGCTTCGGCGCCGGCGGTGGGAGCCGGGACAGGTGCCGGCGGCAGGTGTCGGCGGTGGGAGCCGGGGCAGGTGCCGGCGGCGGGAGCCGGGGGCGCCGGCAATCAGGCGTCGACGCGGGCGAACCGGCCGACGAGGTCGACGAACTCCGCTTCGGTCAAGCCCTCGCCGACGGCGAGCCAGCTGATCCGCTCGCCCCGATCGACGACGATCGCCCAGCCGCCGTCGGCGAGCTCGAC
>JBHORA010000093.1:0-1706 GCA_042408535.1 Chloroflexota bacterium
GACGTGCCACGATGCCCGACAGCCACCCGTACCACCGCCCACCCGATCCGGCGAAGCGGCACAGCGCCGCCCTGACCGAGGGCCCGGACCGCGCCCCGGCTCGGGCGATGCTGAAGGCGATCGGCTTCACCGACGAAGACCTCTCGAAACCCCTCGTCGGCGTCGCCACGAGCTGGATCGAGACGATGCCCTGCAACTACAACCAGCGCCGCCTCGCCGAGTTCGTCAAGGAGGGGATCCGGGCCGCCGGCGGAACACCGATGGAGTTCAACACCATCGCCATCAGCGACGGCGTGTCGATGGGGACCGAGGGCATGAAGGCGTCCCTCGTCAGCCGCGAGGTCATCGCCGACAGCATCGAGCTCGTCGTCCGCGGCCACCTCCTCGACGGCCTCGTCTGCCTCGTAGGCTGCGACAAGACGATCCCGGCCGCCGTCATGGCCCTCGGCCGTCTCGACGTCCCGGGCGTCGTCCTCTACAACGGCACGATCTACCCGGGCGTCTACCGCGGCCGCCGGAACGCGACCATCGTCACCGTCTTCGAGGCCGTCGGCGCCTACCGGGCCGGCAAGATCAGCCTCGAGGAGCTCTACGAGATCGAGAACGTCGCCTGCCCCGGGGCCGGTGCCTGCGGCGGCCAGTACACGGCGAACACCATGAGCACGGCCCTCGAGTTCCTCGGCCTCAGCCCCGCCGGCCTGAACGGCATCCCGGCCGAGGACCCGGCGAAGGAGGAGGCGGCCCGCCGAACCGGCGAGCTCGCCATGACCCTCGTCCGCCACGACATCCGCCCGTCCGCCATCGTCACCCGCCAGGCCCTCGAGAACGCCATCGCCTCGGTGGCGGCGACGGGCGGCAGCACGAACGCCGTCCTCCACCTCCTCGCCATCGCCCACGAGTTCGGGATCCCCCTCGAGCTCGACGACTTCGGCCGGATCGCCGACCGGACCCCGATCGTCGCCGACATGCAGCCCGGCGGTCGCTTCACCGCGGCCGACATGCACGAGGCGGGCGGCGTCGCCCTCGTCATGCGGGAGCTCTTGAAGCGCGACCTCCTCCACGGCTCGTGCCGAACCGTCGACGGGCGGACGATCGCCGAGATCGCGGCCGACGCCGTGGAAACCCCCGGTCAGGAGGTCGTCGTGCCCATCGAGCGGCCGCTCAAGCCGATCGGCGGCCTGACGATCTTGCGCGGCAGCCTCGCCCCCGATGGCTGCGTCATCAAGCTCGCCGGCCACGAGCGGCGCTACCACCGCGGCCCGGCCCGCGTCTTCGACTCCGAACCCGCCTGCTTCGAGGCCGTCAAGGCGCAGCGGATCCGACCCGGCGACGTCATCGTCATCCGCTACGAGGGTCCCGTCGGTGGCCCCGGGATGCAGGAGATGCTGAGCGTCACCGCCGCCCTCGTCGGCGAGGGACTCGGTCCGGAGGTCGCCCTCCTCACCGACGGCCGGTTCTCGGGCGGGACCCACGGTCTCATGATCGGCCACGTCGCCCCGGAGGCTGCCCTGGGCGGCCCGATCGCCCTCGTCGAGGACGGCGACACGATCGAGATCGACGTCGATGCCAAGCGCCTCGATCTCCTCGTCGAGCCGGCGGAGCTCGAGCGTCGCCGGGCTGCCTGGCGCCCACCCGAACCGCGCTACCGGAGCGGCGTCCTGGCGAAGTACGCGGCCCTCGTCTCGTCGGCCTCCAAGGGGGCCGTC
>JBHORA010000094.1:0-1427 GCA_042408535.1 Chloroflexota bacterium
GGCCGCCCGACGACTCGGGGTCGCGGGCCCGGCGGGCCGGGATCTCCCGGGCGGGCTCGTCGGCCCGGAGGGGTTCGACCGGCGGGCGTTCCTCGAGCGGATCCTCTCGGTCGGCGCGCCGCCGCCGGCGCTCCTCCGGGATGGCTGGGCGGCGGGCGTCGGGTAGGGCGATCGGGCCCCAGAACACGGCGTTGCTCGTCCTGCCGGTCCGTCCGCGGGACAGCCCTGGCGCACCTTGTCCACCCGGTTCGGGAGCGTCGGCCCGGGGTCGACCCCGAGAGGCGCCTGTCAGTCGCCGATGACCTCGTTCAGGCCCTCGACGACCCGCCCGACCTGCTCGGGTGAGGCCCGCCCCAGGAGTTCGCCGATCCGCTCCACCGACAGGGTGCGGATCTGGCTGATCTTCACCAATGAGCGCTTCGGGAGCTCGGGAACGTCCAGCTCGAGGGTGGGCGGGAAACCGGCCCGCTGGGGTTGGCTGGTCACCGCGACGGCAATGACGGTCCCCGACCGTTCGTTGAAGACGTCGTGGCTGAGAACGAGGACGGGTCGATGCCTGGACTGCTCGCGACCCCGGGTCGGATCCAGGTCCGCCCAGCGGATCTCGTCCCTCAATATCGGGGCCACGCGGCGAGGTCCTCAGCCAGGCCTTCCTCGGCAAACGCCTGCTCGGCGGCTGGATCGAGCTTGGCGCACTCCCGGGCGAGGCGGGTCCGGTCCAGTCGGTCGAGCTTCTCTTCCACGGCCGCCTCGATCGCACGGCTCCGACTCGCGAATATGCCCTCCCGGACCAGTCGATCGAGGCGGGCGAGGGCTCCCCGATCGAGCGAGATGGCGACCTTGGCTCGGGTCACGAACGTCGCCTCCGGGTATGAGGCTACTTCATACTCACTCCGTCGGCCCAGCAGACGGGCAGACGCCGTCAGCGACCGGCGGGGCGACCGCTCCCGGCCGTCGGTGCCGCCAGCTGCCGGAGGCGCCCCAGGCGGTAGCCGGCGGCGTCGGCGAGGGCGGCGAGCTCGGCGAGGAGGGCTGTGGTCGATCGATCGAGGCGGGCGCGCCCGCCGCCCGGGCGCGAGGGGAGCCTTCGGTCCGAGGGCAGCCCCCGGTCCGAGGGCAGCCCCCGGTCCGAGGGCAGCGCCCCGCGTTCACGCCGGCCGGTCGCCCCGGGGGCCTCGAGCGCGGCGAGGGCGGCGAGCCAGCCGAGGAGCTCCCGCCACTCCTCCCGACCGAACCACTCCAGACCCTCCCAGGTGTTCACCCGGACGAACCGACGGATCTCGGGAGTGGCGAGGAGGGCGGCGACGAGGTGGCCGCGGCGTTCGGCCCGCGTTCGGCCGCCGACGGCCCGGAGGTGGGGGAGGGCGAGGAGGACGCGAACCTGCTCGGCCGCGGCCCAGGCGGCGCCTTCGTCGAGCCCGATGGAC
>JBHORA010000095.1:0-6399 GCA_042408535.1 Chloroflexota bacterium
GGCCGCCCGACGACTCGGGGTCGCGGGCCCGGCGGGCCGGGATCTCCCGGGCGGGCTCGTCGGCCCGGAGGGGTTCGACCGGCGGGCGTTCCTCGAGCGGATCCTCTCGGTCGGCGCGCCGCCGCCGGCGCTCCTCCGGGACCGCTGGGCGGCGGGGTAGGGGAGGCAGGGCAGCGGCGGCCCGGAAAAGGAGAGCCTCGGCCCTCGTGGGGCCGAGGCTCAGCCTTCGCGAGCTCGGGGATGCTGAGCCCTCGCGAACGGTCTGCTATCTCCGAGGGACTGGCTCCGCTCTCCTAGTCTCGCCTTACTTCAGGAACTGCTCGACGTTGTCCTTGGTTACGAGCTTCACTTCCACCGGCTGCGAGGCTGGTGGGGTCTTGCCAGTGATGATGTCGTTCGCCGTTGCCACAGCCATCGCGCCCATGAGAGCGGGCTGCTGGGCGACGGTGGCAGCCATCTTCCCGTCCTTGATGGCATTGAGGGCGTCCGTGATGGCATCGAAGCCGACCACAACGATTCCAGTCTTTTGAGCCGCCTCGATGGCCTGAATGGCTCCGAGCGCCATCTCGTCGTTCTGGGCGAACACACCCTTGAGATCGGGATGCGCCTGGAGGAGGTTCTGCATGACGTTCAGCCCCTTGGCCCGGTCGAAATCGGCCGTCTGCGACGCGACGAGCTTCACGGCTGTCTGGGCGTCGAGCGCTTCCTTGCAGCCCTGACCGCGATCGCGGGCGGCGCTCGTCCCGGCGATGCCTTCGAGCTGGACGATGTTTCCCGAACCGACCTGCTGGATGAGGAATTCGCACGCCGCCTTGGCGCCGGCGACATTGTCGCTGGCGATGTGGCTGGCGACGGTGCCTCCGTTGGCGGCCCTGTCGACGGTAATGACGGGGATGCCGGCCTCGTTCGCCTTCTGGACGGCCGGGACGATCCCGTCAGAGTCGACGGGGTTGATGATGATGACCGCCACCTTCTTGGTAATGAAGTCCTCGATCTGAGCGGTCTGGGTGGCCAAGTCGTCTTTGCCGTCCGCGACCTGGAGCGTTACGCCAAGCTCCTGGGCTTTCTGCTGCGCTCCATCGCGGAGGGTGACGAAGAAGGGGTTGTTGAGCGTACTCAGGGCGAGCCCGATGGTAGCCCCACCCGCCGGTCCGCTGGCCGCCGGGCTCGGGCTGCTGGCCGGACTCGGGCTGCTGGCCGAGCTCGGGCTAGCGCCCCCACCGCAGGCCGCGACGAGGAGTCCTGCGACTGCCGCTGCAACGAGGAACCGTTTCGCGATCATATCCACCTCCTTGTGGCTCCACACCACGCGACGAGTTAACCGCCGCCCTTCGCCCTCAGTCGATCGAGGCCCACGGCCACCAGGATGACCAGGCCCTTGATGACCGGCTGGACGAAGGGGTCGACGTTGAGGAGATTGAGGCCGTTGTTCAGGACGCCGATGAGGAGAGCGCCGATGAGGGTTCGGACGATGCTCCCTTCACCTCCCGCCAGGCTCATGCCGCCGACGACTACCGCCGCGATGGCGTCGAGCTCGAACCCGACCCCCGCCGTCGGCTGCGCTGACGAGAGCCGAGCGGTGGTAACGAGGCCCGCCAACCCGGCCAGGAAGCCACTGATCCCGTAGACGGCGACGAGGACCTGGCGAACCGGGATCCCCGACAGGCGCGCCGCATCGGGATTCGAGCCGATGGCGTAGACCTGCCGGCCGAAGACGGTGAACCGCAGGACGACCCAGCCGATGACGACGGTGATGGTCATGATGACGACGGGTACTGGCACCGGGCCGATGTCACCCTGGCCGATGGCGTTGAAGGCCGGATCGAGACCCGTGAACGGCCGACCTCCGGTGTAGAGCTGGGTCAGGCCGCGGGCGATGGAAAGCATGGCGAGAGTGGCGATGAAGGCCGGGATACGGAAGACGGTCACCGCCAGACCGTTGGCGATGCCGAGGACGGTTCCCGCGAGGAGACCCATGAGGGCGGCGATGGGCCAGGGCACCCCTGCGCCGACAATGAGACCGGCCGCAATCGCTCCCGACAGGGCGAGCAGCGAACCAACGGAGAGGTCGATCCCGCCCGTGAGGATGACGAAGGTCATCCCGTAGGCCAGGAGGGCGTTGATCGAGGACTGCAGGGCGACGTTGAAGAGGTTCTGGGGGGTCGCAAAGACGGGCGACACGACCGCCAGCGCCACGACGAGCAAGGTGAAGGCGAGAAAGATGCCGTAGGTGGCGATCCCTTGTCGCCAGCGCGGCGAGATCCGAAGTTCGAGGGATGCGACCTTCACGCCAGCGCCTTTGTGGCTCCGGTCGCCAGGCGCATGATCGTCTCCTGGCTGACTCCGCCCGGTAAGGTGGCCACGAGTCGGCCTTCGCGGATGACCACGAGCCGGTTGGCGAGGGAGAGCAGCTCGGGAAGTTCGGAGGTCGAGAGCAGGATGGCGACACCGGCCGAGGCCTGCTGCTGGATGAGCGCGTAGATCTCCGCCTTGGCGCCGACGTCGACGCCGCGAGTCGGTTCGTCCATGAGCAGGATTCGAGGCCGACGGGCGAGCCAGCGTCCCAGGACGACCTTCTGCTGGTTGCCCCCCGAGAGGGTGAGCACGCCCTGCCCGAGGCTTCGGAGTCGGATGTCGAGGGCACGGACCTGCTCGGTGGCGAGCGCCGTCACGGCTCGGCCCCAGAGAAATCCGTGTCGCGCCAGGTCTGGCCAGCTGGCTGCCGCCAAGTTCTCGCCGCAAGAAAGGGCGGGGAACAGCCCCAAACCGCGCCGATCCTCGGGGATGAAGGCGATCCCGAGGCGGATCGCATCGGCTGGGCTCCGGAGGCGGATCGGTCGGCCGTCGAGGAGGATGGTTCCGCGCGCCGGCTGTTCCGCCCCGAAGAGGGTCCGCAGGAGGCTGCTCCGTCCGGCGCCGACCAACCCGGCCAGGCCCAGAACTTCGCCGGCACGGACCTGGAGGCTGATGCCCACCAGGCGACCCGGCAGGTCGAGATCTCGCACCTCGAGGACGGCCGGGGCGTCGGGAGACGGGGTCGCGGGCTCCTCGGGCTGGGCGATCCTGCCGACCATGAGCTCGATGAGCTTGTCGCGGGTGGCATCGGTGCGCGTCAAGGAGCCAACGCGGCGTCCATCCCGAAGCACGACGATCCGATCGCAGACCTGCAAGGCTTCCTCGAGCCGATGAGTGACGAAGACGACGCTCACGCCGCCCGCGGCGAGACTCCTCGTGGTGGCCAGGAGGCGCTCGGCCTCGCGCTCGCTGAGGCTGGCCGTCGGCTCATCCATGAAGAGCAGGCGCGCTCGCCGAGCCAGCGCCCGGGCGACCTCGACGAGCTGCCGCTGGGCGATCGGCATCTCCCGAACGGGAACGTCGACGGGAATTCCGGGCATGAGCTCGTCGAGCCAGCGCCTCGCCGCGGCGCGAGCGGCCGTCCAGTCGACGAACGGACCACGGGTCGGCAAGCCTCCGAGGAGGACGTTCTCGGTCGCGTCGAGGGTGGCCGCTAGGCTCAGTTCCTGGTAGATGACGGCGATCCCTGCTCGCATCGCGTCGGCCGGCGATCCGAACCGGGCTCGCCGACCTTCGATCCAGATCTCGCCCGCATCCGGGGCGACGGCACCGGCCACGATCTTGATGAGGGTGGACTTGCCGGCGCCGTTCTCGCCGACGAGGCCGACGACCTCCCCGGCTTCTACGGTGAAGTCGACCCCCGAAAGGGCCGGCACGCCGTCGTACCGCTTGCTGATGGCTCGAAGCTCGAGGACGGGCATGGCTAGAAGGTGACGCCGGCGACGAGGACGACGTTCATGTACGGCGTGCACTCACCCGTTCGGACGACGGCGACGGAGTGGTCTGCGAGCGCCTTGAGCTGCTCGTGGTCGACGATCTCCCGAGGCGGCAGCCGCTCGCCGAAGGCTTCGACGAGGGCCGCCTCGAGGGGGCCGCCCGTCCCCGCCTCGCGAGCAACGATGACCCGCTCGACCGCGAGCTCCTGGGCGATGACAGCGAGGACGTCGCGGAAGGAGGGCACCCCACACTGGACGGCGAGGTCGATCCGCTCCGTCGTCGCGCCGATCGGGAGGCCGGCGTCGGCCACGGTGATGAGCTGACCGTGGCCGAGCCCGGCGACCAGGGCCGCCAGTCGCGGGTGGAGAATGCCGGAGGCCTTCACCGGGCCACCGTAGGGAGAGCCTCGGGAGCCCGCCCGCGCTCGTCCGCCGGTCCGGGATCGGCGGGAGGCTCGGCACGCGTGACGGTCTCGGCGCGTAACTGGCGCGCGTCTCCTGGCGGTGCAGTGGAGGCGCGCACGACCGGCGACGGGCGCAGCACGACTCGGCGAGGGCGGGTCGGCGCATTCCCCTGGATCCGCTCCAGGACCAACCTCGCCGCCTGAGCCCCGAGCTCGTCGATCGGTTGACGGACGGTCGTCAGCGACGGGCGAGCGAGGGCGGCGAAGGGAATGTCGTCGAAGCCGGCCACCGAGAGCTCCTCGGGCACGGCGACGCCTGCCTGCTGACAGGCGAGGATGGCGCCGAGAGCGAGGAGGTCGTTGGCGGCGACGATGGCGGTTGGGCGCTCACGCGGCGGTCGGGCGAGGAGGCGCTCGGTTTGGAGCCTGCCGCTCTCTAGGCTGAACATGCCGGTGCTGAGCCAGGCTGGTTCCAGGTTCCGGTGCCTCAGGGCGCGGGCGAAACCGCGGGCTCGTTGCAGGCCGGCGGTGGACACCTGGTCGCCGCCGATGAAACCGATCCGCTCGTGACCGAGGCCGACGAGGTGGCCGACGATGACCTCCATGCCGGCCTCGTTGTCGACCCGGACGGCGTCGAACGGCCAGCGAGGCGGATAGCGATCGAGGGCGACGACGGCGAGATCCATCGGGAGGCGCTTCGCCCAGCCGGCCACGTTCGCGACGGCGATGAGACCGTCGACCCTCCGCTCCACGAACTCCTCCACGTACCGCGTTTCGAGGTCCGGGTCGTTCTCAGAGTTGCCGAAGACGACGCAGTAGCCAGCAGTCCGCGCCTCGCGCTCCACCGCCCGGGCGAGCTCGCCGAAGAATGGGTTGCCGACGTCTGGGATGACCATGCCGATGACGTGGCTCCGCCGCGTCTGGAGCGACCGAGCGAGGCGATTTGGCCGGTAGCCGAGAGTTGCGATGGCTGCCTCGACCCGCGATCGGGTGGAAGGCGCCACGTGGCGTCTGCCACTGATGACGTGGGAGACAGTCCCGACCGACACGCCCGCCGCCGCCGCAACCTCGCGAACGGTCACCCGGGTGCGCCCGCTCGGCCGCGCGATATTCCCCCCGGGGTCGCGGCTCGGATTGGATACCGGCATGGAGGGCCTCTCTGGTTCAGGCGAAGGCGTCGGTCCAGACACCTGTCAAGATCGGGTCGTCGCTGTCGTCGGAGCGCGACCGCGACGGTGGCTTTGGGAGTTCGCCATGTTGAAACGATTCAACGCATGCCCCACAGTACGTCGGCCGGGAGAAAATGTCAATCCGCCTGGCCTGGGCGCCACGGCAGGATCGGCGGGGATCCGGCGAGCGAGAAGTGGGTGGCCGTGCCGGTGAGCTCCAACGTCAGGACCTCGTGTCCCTCGTCAAAGAGTGGCCCGAGCGGATCGAAGGCGTCTTCACAGAGGACCGTCCTGAGGCTCCCCTTTCGACCGAGTCGTCTCAGGTAGAGGGGCTCCCGCCAGCGATCGCGTAGCGCGTCACGAGGTCGTCGTCCCGCAGCTCTGGTAGGAACACCCGAGCCTGATCGAAGCGGAGCGGGGCGAGCAGGAGCGGAGTGGCGCGGCCATGGAGGGGAGCTCGCTCGCCGAGGCTGGTCGTCATGGTCGCGAGGTGCCGACGCTCGCGTTAGGGACGAGGCCCACCCAGCGTCAACGGGCCTCCCCGAACGCCGTCAAGCGCCGATGGCGCGACCCCGCTCCATCGACTTCGCCAGCTCCCGGAGGCGGTCGAGGCGATAGGCGGCCGCGTCGGCGAGGGCGGCGAGCTCGGCGAGGAGGGCTGTGGTCGATCGATCGAGGCGGGCGCGCCCGCCGCCCGGGCGCGAGGGGAGCCTTCGGTCCGAGGGCAGCCCCCGGTCCGAGGGCAGCGCCCCGCGTTCACGCCGGCCGGTCGCCCCGGGGGCCTCGAGCGCGGCGAGGGCGGCGAGCCAGCCGAGGAGCTCCCGCCACTCCTCCCGACCGAGCCACTCCAGACCCTCCCAGGTGTTCACCCGGACGAACCGACGGATCTCGGGGGTGGCGAGGAGGGCGGCGACGAGGTGGCCGCGGCGTTCGGCCCGCGTTCGGCCGCCGACGGCCCGGAGGTGGGGGAGGGCGAGGAGGACGCGAACCTGCTCGGCCGCGGCCCAGGCGGCGCCTTCGTCGAGCCCGATGGAC
>JBHORA010000100.1:0-60603 GCA_042408535.1 Chloroflexota bacterium
GTTCACAGCGATCTCGCGTCCTGCGCCGAGGGTGACGCCCTCGAGGCCGGCAGCGGTTCGGTCCCTGGGCGTGGCACCCCGCCGATCGGGCCCGGGCCTCACGGAACTTCTCGGATACTCGCCCTGCGAGTGACATCCCGCCGGCCGAGCCCGGAACTTCTCGGATACTCGCCCTGCGAGTGAGCTGCACGACCGTTCTTCCGGTTTACGCCTCGGGCGAGTACCGCGGCACACCGAACCCCGCCGAAGCCGACCCCCCGTGCTCGGCCGTGCTCGGCCGACGCTGCCGGGACGTGGAAGATCGCCGGCCCGCTCGGTGATTCACTCGCAGTGGGAGTAAATGAGAAGAGTCGGCGAGCAGGCTCCCGGGCGTTCGCGGTCGCGGGGCAGTTTGGGAGGCGGCCCGGCGTGGAGCGCCCCGGCCCGGCGTTCGGCCCCGCGGACGCCGTCCGCCGAGGCGGCCGGGCTTGGTGTGCGCGGCCCGGCATGGAGTGTGGCGGCCCGGCGTGGAGCGCCCCGGCCCGGCGTTCGGCCCCGCGGACGGCATGCGGCACCGCGCCCGGCGGGAACCTGGCGAGCCGTCGCTGCCCGGGAAGCTCGCCAAACCGGCCCCTTCGGACGTCGCCGTCAGCTCAGTCCGGCCGGATGGTGCGGAAGCAATCCGAGCAGTAGACCGGTCGGTCGAGGCGCGGCTTGAACGGCACCTGCGCCTGGTTGCCGCAGCGGGAACAGATGACGGCGAAGTACTCGCGGGCCGGGCGATCGTGGCCAGTGCCGTAGCCCCGCGGCCCGCCGATATCCCGAAGGTCGGCTCCGGACTCTCGGGCAGCCCGGCGGCTCGCCCGGCAGCTTGGGCAGCGCTTCGGATCGGAGGCGAAGCCCCGTTGTGCGTAGAACTCCTGATCGGCCGCCGAGTGGACGAAGTCCACGCCGCAGTCGACGCAGGTGAGGGTTCGATCGACGTAGGTCACGCGTTGCCTCCCAGGCCGTGTCTGCTCGGATGGTGCGGTCTCGGCCGAACCCGACGCCGAACCTCGGGACGGGGGCCGGGGCCGCGCGACCCGGGTGCCGTGCGTCGAACCCTGGTCGGGGCGCACCGGTGCGATGTGGCGGCAGGATAGCACCGAGCGGGTCGGCGCTCCGTCTGTGTCGTCGCTCCGCCTGGCTGGGCGGTGCCGCGCCGCGACGCGCAGTTGGCCGCCCACGCCCACCCTCGCTCGCGGCACGAACCCCCGTGGTGAGGCCGCGGCGAGGGCCCACGAGCGGCCTGGCACGAACCCCCGTGGTGAGGCCGCGGCGAGGGCCCACGAGCGGCCTGGCACGAACCCCCGTGGTGAGGCCGCGGCGAGGGCCCACGAGCAGACTGGCACCAACCGCCCCGAACCTGCAACAATCACGCTCACCAGGTCCACAACGGAGAACCGGGGAGGAACGACGACCCAGGGTGCTGCGAGCCCTTCACACCGCCGATGTGCATCTCGGCGCCCGCCACGCCGACCTCGGCCCCCAGGCAGCCGCCCAGCGCGAACGCCAGTTCGCCGCGTTCCGGGCAGCCGTCGACCTCGCCATCGCCGAGCGCGTTGACCTCTTCCTTGTCGCCGGCGACCTCTTCGACTCGAACACCCAGCCCCGGCGGAGCGTCGAGCGGGTCGCCGCCGAGCTCGCCCGGCTCGCAGCGGCGAAGATCCGGAGCGTCATCATCCCCGGCACCCACGACGTCTACGACCGTTCCTCGATCTATCGCGCCTACGACCTCGCCGCCCTCGCCGGCCAGCCCCCCGATGGCGACCTCGTCACCGTCCTTACGCCGGAGCGACCGAGCGTCCATCTGGCGCCCCTCGACGCCGTCGTCTACGGCGCCGTCTTCGAGACGAAGCGGGCCCCGCATCCACCCCTCCAGGGGATCGACGCCGCCCAGGACGATCGCGCCACCTGGAAGATCGGCCTCCTTCACGGCGCGGTCCGGATCCCGGGCAAGGTCGAGGCCGACGACGTCATCGTCAGCCCCGAGGAGATCGCGGCGAGCGGTCTCGACTACCTCGCCCTCGGCCACTGGCACTCCTTCCTCGACGGGAGGGCAGGTTCCGTCCGTTGGGCCTACCCCGGCGCTCCCGAGCCGGTCGCCGTCGACCAGGACCGGGCCGGTGCCGTCCTCCTCGTTACCTTCGACACGGCGGGCGGCGCGAAGACAGTGACCATCGAGCTGCGTCGGGTCGGGCGGACCCGCTTCGAGCGCCTCGACGTCGACGTCGCCGAGGTGGCCTCGCAGCCCGCCCTCATCGAGCGCCTCGCCACCCTCGCCGACCCCGACCTCGTCCTCGAGGTCCGCCTGACCGGCTTCCGTCCCGATACCCTCGACCTCGAGCCAGGAGAGGTCGAGGCTGCCCTCGCCGACCGCTTCTTCCGGATCCGGGTTCGCGACGCCTCGATCCCGCCCCTCACCGAAGGAGCCCTTCCGCCGCCCGACACCATTCTCGGCGCCTTCGTCCGCGACCTCGAGGGTCGGATCGCCGAGCTCGAAGCGGCCGATCGAGAGGCCGAGGCAGCCGAGCTCCGGGACGCCCTCCGGATCGGGCGCCTCCTCCTGACCGGGACCGAGGTGACGCTGTGAGGATCACCCGGCTCCAGATCCGCGACTTCCGGCGCTATCACGACCTCGACGTCGACCTGGCGCCGGGCCTGACCGTCGTCCGCGGCCCGAACGAAGCCGGCAAGACGACGATCCAGAGAGCCATCGAGCTCGCCCTGACCCGAAAGGTGACGAGCACGGGCGCCGATCTCGATGCCCTCCGGCCCTGGGATGCCACGAACGACGACGCCCGCCCGGCCGTCCTGCTCGAGTTCACCTACGAGGACGACGACGGGCTTCGGCGGGGAAGCCTGGAGAAGGTCTTCCGGGGCTCGAAGGGGACCGTCCGTCTCGAGATCGATGGCCAGACGATCACCGACCCGGCTCGCGCCGAGCAGGTCCTCGCCGAGCTAACCGGGATCCCGAGCGAGGCCTTCTTCCGCTCGACCGCCTCCGTCCGCCACCACGAAGTCGCCGACCTCGATCGCGACGAGGCGGCCCTCCGCGACCGCCTCCAGGCCTCGATCAGCGGGGCCGACCGCGGCACGTCCCGGGCGAAGCGGCTCCTCGAGCGCGCCCTCCGCGACCTCCAGGCGAAGGGCGAGCGAAACCCCGGCCAGATCAAGGCTGCCCGCGACGAGGTCGCCAGGCTCGAACGAACGGTCGCCGACGGCGAGGCCGCCCTCGCCGCCCTCGAGCGTGACCGTGACCTCCTGACCGTCGCCCGGGAACGACGCGCTGCGGCCGAAGCCCTCCTCCGCGAGCGGCGGGGCATGCTCGACAAGGCGCGCCAGGCGGAGCGCCTGACCGCGGAACGGGCGAGCGCCGAAGAACGCTTCCAGCGCTACCGGACGGCGGTCGAGGTGGCGACGCAGCTCGACGGGCTTCGGGCCAACCATCCGGCGCCCCAGCCGCTGCCTGTCCTCCGGGCCGCCCTCGAACGAATCCGCGGTCTCGACACCCGGATTCGGGAGCTTCGGGCGGCCCTCGGGAGCGAGGTGGACGTCCGCTTCGAGGTTCCCCCCGAACCGACCTGGCGACCGCTCTCCCGGGTCGCCATCCTCCTCGTCGTTCTCGGCGTCGCCGCCGCCGTCGGCGGGGTCGGCCTCGACGTCCTCGGCATCGCCCAGCTCGGTGATCTCCCCATCTACGGCGGGGCGGCGCTCGTCGGCGTCGGGTTCGTCCTCGCCCTCGTCGGCTTCTGGCTCCGCCGCCGCGACCGGCTCGCCCGCCACCTCCGGGACGAAGAGATCGCTCGCCGCCTTCGCGGTCGGTCGGAGATGGAGGAGGAGCTGAAGCGGTCCGAACGCGATCTCGCCGCCCAGCTCGCCGGGCTCGGTCTCGCCGACGTGGCCGCGGCCGAGGATCTCCTCGTTCGCGAGGAGGCCCACGTCGCCCAGATCGAACGGCTCGAAGCCGAGCTTCGGGGACTCGTCGGAGACGAGCCAGTCGAGACCCTACCCGGCAAGCGGGACGAGGCCGCCCTCGAGATCGAACAGAAGCGCCATGCCCTCGAAGCCCTCGGTCCCATCGCTCGGGAGCCGCGGGCCCGAGAGCGGCTCGAGGTCGAGGTGAGGGACGCCGAGGAGGCCCTCGAGCGGGCCCGGGACGACGAGGCGAGGGCGGCGGCCCGGGTCGAGGCGAACGCCGTCGATGCCGAGCAGGTTGCCGCGGCCGCCGAACAGCTTGCCCTCGCCCGCGAGCGTCTGGCAGCGGTGGAGCGCCGGACTCGGGTCTATGCCGCCTGCCTGGCGGCCATCGAGACGGCCGAGCGGGCGACGATGCAGACAGCGACCCGGTATCTCGAGAAGCGGATGGTTGCCGACCTCGCCCGGGTGACGGACGGCCGCTACCGACGGGTGGCTGTCGACGACCGGACCCTCGACATCGCCCTCTTCGCTCCTGAGAAGGGTGGCTGGGTCGACGTCCACCAGCTCAGCCAGGGGACGATCGACCTCGTCTACCTCGCTGCTCGGCTCGGTCTCGTCCGGCTCGTGACGAGCGACCGGCGGCCGCCGCTCCTCCTCGACGATCCCTTCGTCACCTTCGACGAGACGCGGGCCAAGCGGGCCCTCGAGGTGCTCCGCGATCTCGCCGGCGATTTCCAGATCATCTATCTGACCTGCTCGGATCGCTACGACGGGCTGGCTGATGCCGTCGTCGAGCTCCCCGCCCCGACGGCCGTCGACGACGGTCGGGTCGAGGCGCCGCCGCCCTGGGTCGCGGTCGAGGCCGCCGCTGGAGCCACGCCGTCGGCGGGCGCTCGCGGTGCGCCAGCGGCTTCGGGGCGTGCGCCAGCGGCTTCGGGCGGTGCCCCAGCCGCCTCGGGCGGCCCGGGCGCTTCGGGATCGCGCTGAGCGGCGTCCTCGGCCCGGAGGCGGCGGCCGTCGCCCTCGGGCTCGCTTCGGCCCTGACCTGGGGTGCGGCCGACTTCGGGGGCGGCCTCGCCAGTCGTCGGGCAGCCCTCTTCGGGGTCGTCTTCCTCACCTTCGCTGTCGGCGCGGCCCTCGCCCTGCCCATCGCTCTCGTTCGAGCGGAGCCGCTGCCGAGCCCCTCGGACGTCGGCTGGGCCATCGCCGCCGGCCTCGCCGGCGGGATCGGGATCAGCGCCCTCTACGGGGGTCTGGCGGCGGGACGGATGGGGGTGGTCGCTCCAGTCACGGGGGTCATCGCGGCGCTCATCCCGGTCCTCGTCGGGGCGGCCACCGAGGGTCTGCCGCCGCCCCTCGTCGGGGTCGGGATCGGCTGTGCCCTCGTCGCCGTCGTTCTCGTCGGCCGGACCCACGACCCGGAGGACGGGCCGAGCGGCCTCCCGTACGGGCTCCTCGCCGGGACCGCCATCGGCGGCTTCAACGTCTGCGTCGCCCAGTTCGGGGAGGGCCGGGTCTTCGGCCCCTTCACCATCGTCCGTCTCGCCGAGATCGTCTTCATCGGCGGTCTCATCCTCCTCGCCCGTCGTCCGTGGCGGCTCGAACGGCCGCTCCTGGCACCCGTCGCCCTCGTCGGCATCCTCGACATGGCCGGCAACGCCTTCTTCATCGCCGCCACCCAGGTCGGTCGACTCGACGTGGCGGCGGTCCTGTCGTCCCTCTACCCGGTGACGACGGTCGTCCTCGCCGTCGTCCTCCTCAGGGAACGGGTAACGCCGAGCCACGCCGTGGGGATCGGCCTCGCGGCGCTCGCGGTCGGGCTCATCGCGGGAGGATGACGCACGTCGTCGCCGGCTCGGGCGCGCCGGCGGTCAGCCCGGGACCTCGAGCCAGCCCTCGCGGAGGGCGCGGGCGACGAGCTCGGTCCGCGACGCGCAGTCGAGGCGTTCGAAGAGGCGCCGGAGGTGCGTCTCGACGGTCCGGGCCCCGATCCCGAGGGCCGCTCCGATCTCGTCGTTCGTTCGGCCATCGACGAGGAGGCGGACGACGTCGCGCTCCCGCGCCGTCAGCCGGGCGACCGCCGCGCGCCAGGGCCGAACCCCGAAGGCGAGCCCGCCGTCCGCGGCCCGGCGGATCGCCTCGACAAGCTCGCCGAAGGGCGCCGTCTTGAGGACGAGGCCGGCAGCGCCGAGGCGGAGGGCGGCGTCGACGTACTGGGGGTAGTCGTAGGCGGTCACGACGACGACCGCCGGCAGCCTGCCCTTCCGCCCGAGGAGGGAGAGACCGCTCTCGGCGCCGAGCCGAATGTCGAGGAGGAGGACGTCGACCCGTTCGGGGTCGAGGAGGGCGTCGGCCGCGTCGAGACGGCCCGCCGTCCCGACGACGACGAGCCCCGGCTCCCGTTCGAGGAGGACGGCCGTCCCCTCACGGACGATGGGGTGGTCGTCGAGGATGGCGATCCGGATCGGTCGTCCGGCCGCCCCGGCGTCGAGGCGGCCGTGATCCCCGTCGCTCTCCGGACCGCGCCGTCGAGGCGCGCCCGTCTCGCCCACCGTGCTCACCTCGAGCGGGACCGCCACTCGAGGCCGACGTGGGTGCCGCCGCCCGGCCAGCGGCGGACGTCGAGGATGGCCCCGATCTGGTCGGCGCGCTGCTCCATGCCGACGAGCCCAAGGTGGCCACCGATCCGGGCCGCCTCGGCCGCGCCGGCCGGGATCCCGGGGCCCGAGTCGTCGACGGTCAGGGTCGCCCCGGTCTCGCTCGTCCGGAACCGGACGACGATCGGCGGTCGGCCGTGCTTGACGGCGTTGGCCAGGGCCTCCTGGGCGACCCGGAAGAAGGCAAGTTCGACTTCCGGCGGGAGGCGGGCTCCGTCGTCGCGCTCGAGGCGGACCTCGCCTCCGGCGAGCCGCTTGACCCGGGCGACGAGCCATTCGAGGGCCGCGCCGACGCCGAGATCGTCGAGGACGGGGAGTCGAAGCTCGCTCGTGATCGCCCGGAGCCGTTCGGCGATGCCCCGCGCGGCGGTCGCCGCTTCGCCGGCGCCGGCGGCGTCGAGTCGATGGACGAGGAGGGTCAGCTCCTGGAGGACGTCATCGTGGATGTCCGTGGCGATCCTGGCCCGTTCGGCTTCGGTGGCGGCGACGATGAGGTCGCGCTGGAGGGCCGTTCGCGTCGCCAGGCGGGCGAGGGGTCGGACCGTGAAGCGCTGGGCGGCCAGGAGAGCGCCGACCCAGAGGAGGAGGGGACCGACGAGGGCGCTGCCCGGGACGGCGAGGGGCAGGGCGGCGAAGACCGGCGTCAGGCCGAGGGCCGGGACCTCGATGGCCTCGACGACCCGCCCCGACGACGGGCCGCCGCCGGCCAGGGCACCGGTGCTCACCGATCGGGCCGTCGCGAGACCGGGGAGGGCCGCCGCGTATCCCACGGCGAGCCACTGGCCGACGGTCGCCCAGCGATCGAAGCCTGCCAGGACGAGGAGCCCGGCCAGGACTGCGAGGGCGGTGGCGCCCGTGCTCGCGTAGCGGATGGCGCGTCGACGGCCGGGCTCGTCGATGACGGCGCTGAGCCCGTCGGCGAGCGGAACGACCGTCGTCGGCAGAACGACGGCGGTGAGGGCGTAGCCGGCCCCCGAGCCGGTCGCCTGGAGGGGAAAGAGGGCGAGGGGACCGGCCAGGGCGGAGGCCGTCGGCCAGGCCAGCCCCCGAAGCCGGTCACCGGCGCGACCCGTCGAAAGCCACCACCAGGCGGCGAGTCCGAGGACGAGGCCGAGGACGACGACGTACCCGCTCGACTGAAGCCGATTCCGACCCTCCATGAGGTTGACGCCGAGGACGAAGCCGCCTCGTCCGGCGCGGAGGTCGTCGAGGGACCACGGCCAGGTCGCCGCCACGGTCAGATCGCGTCGTCTTCGGGGAGAGAGATCGGGGTGCCCTTTGGCTCCGTGCCCTCCGTCAGGCCGGGGATCGTCAGCAGCTCGAGCCCATTGACCTCGACGACGATCATCCCCGCCTGGAGTTCCTGCCGCGCAGCTTCGCTCCAGGGTTCGACGTCGGTGATGACGACGAGGGGTTGTCCATCCGGCTCGGCGGCCATCGTGGCGAGCCGAAGGCCGGGTTCGAACCGACCGCCGACGACCGCTATCGTGCCGAGGCTGGCGGCGACGACGAGGACGCTCCAGGCGAGGGCGTCGCGGAAGCGGCGGTCGAGGGGTTCGGCAGCGAGGCGCTCGACGCGCGTCGCGACGGCGGCGGCCGTGGTTCGGAGGACACGGAGTAGGGCGTCGGCGGGGCGGGTGGGTGGCCGGGTCTCGGCGATGTCGCCTGGTGGCGGCGTGGGCGGCTCCTCTGGCGCCGCGGCCGGCTCCTCTGGCGCCGCGGCCGGCTCCTCTGGCCCCGCGGCCGGTGCTCCCGAGGCGGGCCCAGTCGCGCGGTCCGAAGCCGGCTCGACCGGTTCGGCCGACCTCGGCTCGACCGGTTCGGCCGACGCTGGCTCGACCGCTCCCCCCGGCCGGGTCGCCGGGCGGCCGGGGTCCCTGGCAGGTCCGAATGGGAGCTGCTCCACGGCCTCGACGGTAGCAGACCGAGGTCTCCGTGCACGTCCGGGAAATCCCGGAGCGACCCCGACGTGGGCCTGCTCCCGGGGAACATGGACGCTTCGCGGAGGATCGACCGACGAGCGAGGCCTGACGAAGACGCTACCAGAAGCTACCTGGCATGCGAACGGTTGGCCTGAAGGTCCTGAAGAACAGACTCGCCGAGGACGTGCGGCTGGCGGCCGCCGGGGAAACCATCCTCATCTCGGACCGGGATCGGGTCGTCGCCGAGCTTGTCCCGCCGGCACCCCACCGGGCGCTCTCCGTCCCCGACGCTGTGCTCGCTGCGGCGGTGCGCGAGGGACTCGTCACCCCCGCCGCCCTCCCGCCTGGGCCGCCGCCGGAGCCGCCCCGTGTGGCGCCGCTCACGACGCTGCTGACGGAGCTCGCCGGAGACCGAGCCCATCGGTGATCTACGTCGACACATCGGTCCTGCTTGCCCAGCTCTTCGCCGAAGACCGCCGGCCGCCGGCGACCTTCTGGCAGCAGACGCTCATCACGAGTCGCCTCACCGAGTACGAGGTCTGGGTGCGCGTCCACGGTCGAAAGCTCGCCGCCACACACGGTGAGCCGGCGCGGGACCTCCTCGCTCGCCTCTCCCTCGTCGAGCTCGCCCCGATCGTCCTCGAGCGGGCCCCTCGATCCCTTTCCGGTACCCGTCAGGACCCTGGACGCCCTCCACCTGGCTTCGATCGAGTTGCTCCGGGGCCGGCGCCTCGATGTCCGGCTTGCCTCGTACGATGCCCGGCTGAACGAGGTCGCGGCGGCACTCGGGATCCCGCTCGAGCCGATGCCGTAGGTCTGAGGAGCGATCAGCGTCGGCGGTCGATCCTGACGGCCGTCGCCTCCTCCGGCGAGGCGAGCCGATGGACGGCGACGAAGCCCTCCTCGTCGAGGGCGCCCCGGGCCATGGCGGCCGCAAGGGTCCGCCACTGCCGCTCGACGACCCTCGGCTCGACGACCCGACTCGGGCGGCGGGCGTTCTGGGCCAGGACGACGTCGAGGGGCAGGTCGAAGACGATCGCCACGGCCGGGACGCCGGCAGCTGCCGCCCGGCGGAGGAGGGCGCGCCTGGCGGCTCGGGTCACGTTCGTGGCATCGACGACGGTCAGGCGACCGGCGGCGAGGCGTCGTTCGACGATCCGGTGGAGAACGGCGAAGGCGGCCCGGCTGACGCTCTGGTCTGCCTCGTCGCGGCCGATGAGCCCGCGGAGCTCGTCCGAGGCGACGACCTCGTCCGGGGCGAAGTGGCGCGCGGCGAAGGTCGTCTTCCCCGATCCAGCTGGCCCTACAAGGAGGACGAGGGCCGGGTCGGGGATCTCGAGGACTGCCATGGCGGCGAGATCATGCCCGATCGCCGGCTGCCGGCGTCGGCAGGAGGGCGATCCGAGGTCAGGGTGGATCGGACCCTCCACCCGGGCTCGACCCACGGCCCGCTCTCCTCCTGCTCCCGGCCCCTCTTCGCCCGGGCGGGCATCCCACACGTCCTGGAGGTCTTCCTGGCCCTCCGCCGCCCGGCGCTTGTCTTCCCCCGGGGCGTGGATGGCCTCGACAGCTCGGAGGGTTTCTGGCCATCGCGGTCGACTCCTCTGCCTCTCCCGACTCCCGTCACCTCTCCCGGCCCTCCTCGGAGGGCGGGCGCTGAGGGCGGGCGCAGGGGATGGGCGCTGAGGGCCAGCCGAAACGGTGAGGGCGAGGGCGCGGAGCAGGCCCCGGCCTCGCCCCCTCCCTCAGGCCGGCCGTGTCGGCGCCCCCGGCCCGAAAGCACCCCTGATCCGGAGCCCGAGCGCGCCCCCGAGGACCTCCCGGCCGGCGATCCAGCGACCGACGGGGGACGTCACGGCCGCGTCCCGATCGACGAGGGGGAGGACGGCGAGGAGCATGGCGAAGGAGCCGTACCAGAGAGCCGGCAGGGACAGGAGCGAGGCGACCGGGACCGTCCAGCGCCGATCCGTCCGGGCGCCCCAGACGACGAGGAGGACGGCGGCCGGGAGCCGGACGGCAAGGGGGATCGGAACGGCCGCCCACGTTCCGGGCCGCCCGGCGTTCCGAACGAGGACCTCGATCCAGTCGACCCAGGCCGCTGGCATGGCGACCGCCGAGACGGCCACGACGACGGCCGTCGCGAGGAGCGCGAGGCCGAGGTGGCGCCACTCGCCTCGGACGGCGAACCAGAGCAGGCCGACGCCGGGCGTCACCTTCGTCAGGAGGACGAAGGCCCAGGTCGCCGGCCAGCGGAACCCAAGGATGACGGCGATGGCCAAGAGGAGCGAGATGTTCCCGCCGCCGATCTCCATTGCCGCCAGGCCGAGCCCGAGGAGGAACCAGCGCGGGCCCGTGAGGAGCCAGACGGCGGTGATGAGGAGGGCGGTCCAGACGCCGACGAAGGCTGGCCACGGGAGCCAGCGGATCGGCCCGATGAGCTGGAGAAAGGCGGGCGAGTAGACGTAGGCGATCGGCTCGGTCCACGAGGAGCGAGCGTACGGATCGGCGAGGCTCGGCAGCCAGTAGCAGAGGGCCTCCTGGGCGGTGCCCCAGCCGCCGCTGACGGGGCGGGCCAGGGCGACGACGAAGAGCCAGAGGGCGGCCGCAGCGGCAAGGCCCCGGCCGTCCACGGCAGCGTCGGTCGACCCCAGGCCGGCGGCAGGGTATGGGCCGGCGGCAGGGTGCGCCCCGGCGGAAGGGTGCGCCCCGGCGGCAGGATGCGCCCCGGCGGCAGGACCGCCGACGGCGAGTCGCTCGGGGCGGATCATCGGCTGCAGTCCCATCGCCGCTCATCCTCGCCGATCCCACCGGCGGACGACGATCGGGCGATCGCCCAGTCGGGTGTCCGGGAAACGACGGACCGGCTTGCCCAACCGAACCGCCGCTCAGCCGTACTGGCACGCCGCGCTCCGCCAGCCGGGGAACGACGGACCGGTCTCGGCCCGTCAGACCAGCGCCTCCTCCCCCGAGGGTGGACGAGGCGGCATGGCCGAAGGTGCTCCTCCCCCTCCCCAGCGCCTCCTCCCCTGAGGGTGGACGAGCGAACGACCATCCACCCGACCGACGTCGGCTCGGGGACGCTCGGGCGCGCTCGAAGCGGTCTCGTCAACGTGCACCCCCCTCGGGTGGTTTCGGCCGGCGCTCAGCCGGGCAGATCGCGCTCTTGCGGGCCGATGTACCGAGCGTCCGGTCGGATGAGGCGATTCGAAGCCGCTTGCTCGAGCACGTGGGCCGTCCAACCGGCGTGGCGGGAGAGGGCGAAGGTCGCCGGGAAGAGATCGGGCGTCAGGCCGACCCCCTGGAGGACGGGGGCGGCGTAGTACTCGACGTTCGTCTTCAGTGGCCGCTCCGGGTGTCGTTCGGCGAGGATCCGGAGGGCGACGTCCTCGACTTTGATCGCCAGGTCCAACCAGTCTGGCTTGTGGGGCATCGACTCGGCCACCTTCCGAAGGGCGGCGGCTCGCGGGTCGTAGGCCCGGTAGACCCGATGGCCGAAGCCCATGAGCCGCTCGCCCCGATCAAGGGCGGCTCGAATCCACTCCTCGGCGTGTTCCGGGGAGCCGACCTGGCTGAGCTGATCGACGACCTCCGAGGGGGCGCCACCGTGGAGGGGTCCCTTCATCGCCCCGATGGCACCGGCGATGGCCGAGGCGATGTCCGAGCGGGTCGAGGTGATGACCCGGGCGGCGAAGGTCGAGGCGTTCAAGCCGTGTTCCGCGCCGACGATGAAGTAGGCATCGAGGGCCCGGGCCGTACCGGGGTCAGGGACCTCGCCATGCAGCTGGTAGAGGAAGCCCGTCACTAGGTCGAGCTCGGGGTTTGGCTCGATCGGCTCCAGCCCCCGGCGGAGGCGAGCGAAGGCGGCGAGGGCCGAGGGGGAGAACTCGGTCAGCGCCCGAGCCTGCTCGACCGTCGGTGGCCAGTCGAGGCGCTGCGTCGCTCCCCAGGCCGAGACGGCCGTCCGGAGGGCGTCCATCGGCTTTGCGTCCCGGGGCAGGCTCCGGAGGATCGCCATGACGGGGCCGGGGATGGGGGCAGTCGTGAGTCGCGCCGCCGGATCCCACTCGCCGGTCCAGAGGAGATGGGCGACGGCCCCATAGGTGCCCCGCTCGACCAAGTCCCCGATCCGATAGCCGCGGTAGAGGAGCCGACCGTTCAGGCCGTCGACGTAGCCGAGGGCCGTTTCGGCGGCGATGATCCCTTCAAGGCCGGGCGAATAGGGGCGGTCGTCGGTGGGGATGGGCGGGTTCGTCGTCGGGGCGTCGCCGGCGCTCGGGACGGGATTCGTCATGGCACGATGGTAACCCGATCGTCGGGGTCCGGTGGGCTCAGCGGCGAGCAGTGGCCGCGGCGATGACGAGCCGGACGATGACGGCGCCGACAAAGGCGACGAGGAGGGCGCCAAGAAAGCCCGATGGATCCCCGAGTCTGGTCTCGCGAGCCAGCCAGCCACCGACGATGCCGCCGAGGATGCCGACAAGGATGTTCGGAAGGCAGCCCCGTGCGCTCTTGTCCTGGACGACCATCCCGGACAGCGCCCCGGCGAGGAAGCCGACGACGATCCAGCCGATGGGGTCGAGGGGAAGGAGCGAGGTCATGGCCGCATTGTCGCAGATCCGCCGACCCGTCCGACCGGTGCTGTCTCCTCGGTGGGTCGGTCGTCCTCAGCCGAGGCCCGGGATGGCGGCCGCGGCCGACCGGTCGAGGATCCAGATCGCCCCGCGCCGGCGAGCTCGCTGAGCGGGCCAGCGCCGTTCGTCCCGGAGGGGGCCGAAGATCTCGCCGAGGATCGACGCCTTCGCCTCCCCGTGGGCGACGACGACGAGCCGGTCGGTGACGTCGAGGATGGCCGGGTTGAGGGTGACCCGGGGGACGTTCGGCTCGACGTGGGTCGGGGCCGGCACGCCGTAGGCGACGGCGACCGGCTCGACGGGAGCTCCGGGGAAGACGGAGAGGATGTGCCCGTCCGGCCCGACGCCGACGAGGACGACGTCGAAGACCGGCCAGCCGGCGCGGCGGGGGAGCTGGCGCCAGACCTCGGTCGCGTACCGCGCCGCGGCCCAGGCCGCGTCATGGCCGTTCTCGAGGGCGAGGTCGGTGGGCACGGGGTGGACGTTCTCCGGCGGCAGCGAAACCGCGGGCAGGAGGACCTCGTCGAGGGGCCGGACGTTGCTCAAGGGGTCGGTTCGGGGGACGAAGCGGTCGTCGCCCCACCAGACGTGGACGGCTGACCAGGGCGGTGCCTTGTCGTTGGGGAGGGCCGCCAGGGCTCGGTAGATCCCGGCCGGGGTCGAGCCGCCCGTCGTCGCCAGGTCGGCCCGGCCCCGCTGCGCGGCGGCCGTCCGAAGGGCGGCGGCGATTCGATCGGCAGCCTCCCGGGCGACCGCCTCGGCGTCGGCCAGGACGAGGATGTCTGGCTCATTCGCCGTCGCCGGTCGTTGGGCGACGACGCTCGACTCGGTCGTCATCGGCGTGTGGTCTCCTCCTTCGTGCTCCGGTCTCCCGTGCGCCGCTCTCCCGTGCTCCGCTCTCCCGTGCTCCGCTCTCTCGTGCGCCGCTCTCCCGTGCTCCGCCCTCCCGTGGGGCTGCTTGCCCACGACCTCCGGCCGTCGAGCAACCGTCAGGCCCCGACGAGCTGGCCGGCCATCCGAAGCGCCTCGATGGCGATCCGATCTCGGCCGGGCGTCTCGATTGCTTCGGCGAGGAGGTCGACGTCCGTCCGGCGAGGCCCGCGGAAGAGCCGATCGAGGACGGGGATCCCGTCCTGCCAGGCGCGGACGTGGACGGCTTCGGTCTCACCGGTGACCTCGACCCGGAGCTCCGAGCCCCGCCGCTCGGCGAGGAGCTCGAGCCGAAGGGTCGTCCCGTCGGGCGCATCCGACCAGATCGGGCGGACGACGACGTCGACGAGATGGCCGTCGCCCCGGAGTCGGGCAGCGTAACCCGGTCCGATCGGTGCCCCGAACTCGGGCTCCCGATCCGGCCGTCCGGACGGCGGCCCCGAGGATCCGGCCGCCGGTCGGAGGGGCCGTTCGACGCTGTCGCCGAGCCGTGAGGCGAGCCAGGCGACATGGTAGACGGGCTTGACGACGTTCGTCGTGCCAGGCCGCCCGAGCCGGTCGCGCGAGGCATACGAGACGCTCACCCGCCGGAGGGCGTGGACGTAGGGCCGGAGGACGGGCAAGTCGAAGGCAGCGGCGATCGCCTCCCGCCAGCGCGATTGGCGTAGGAAGGCGAAGTCGCAGATCGCCGGTCGCTCCCGCTCGCCGAGTCGGGCCAGGGCCGCGAGCCGGTCAAGGCCGTCGCCGCTCCAGCCGGAGCCGTCGACGATGAGGCGATCGGCGAGGTCGATCGCCTCCGCCACCGGCGGTGTTCCGAAGGGCGGGTTGCCCGGCCACCAAACGGTGACCGGCAGGTCGTGGATGAGGAGGGGGGTGACGATGGCGGCGAGGCGGCGACCGGCCTCGCCCCCGGCCCGGAGGTAGATGAACTCGCTGCACATCTCGGGGGCGTCCTCGCGAGGCAGGACACAGACCGCTTCGATCCGAGCGTCGAGCCAGGCCGGGCCGTCGGGGTCGAGGGCGCTGACGACGATCGTCCGGGAGGGGTGGCGGCCGGTCAGGGCAGCGATCGTCGCGGCGGCCCGCTCGCCGAGCTCGGGTCGGCGAGCGACGACGACGAGGTTCATGACACTCGTCCGGGCAGCGACGTGCCGTTCCTCCACCCCGTCGACGGTCGTCGTCAGGACGGGCTCGGCCCAGATGCGGGCGAGCTGGTGCTCGACCTCCTCGATCGTCTTCGCCTGGGCCTGCCAGCGGAGGACGGGCGTCCCCGGGCGGCTCGCGGCCGTCGTTGAGGGGTTCGAACTCCGCCGCATCACAGCCGCCGCCAGCGTCGCCCGTCCCTGGCGATGAGCGCCTCGGCCTCCGGCGGCCCCCACGTCCCGGCGGCATAGTTCGGGAAGGAGGGTGCCGGCTCGTCGATCCAGGTCTCGATGATCGGGGTGACGATCTGCCAGGCGGCCTCCACCTCGTCCGCCCGGGTGAAGAGGGAGGCGTCGCCAAGGAGGGCGTCGAGGATGAGGGTCTCGTAGGCGTCGGGGGCGTCGACGCTGAAGGAGGCGCCGTACGAAAAGTCCATCGTCACGGCCCGGATGTCGAGGCCGAGGCCGGGGACCTTTGCCCCGAAGCGAAGGAGGATCCCCTCGTCGGGCTGGATTCGCATCGCCAGGAGGTTCGGCTCGGGGTCGACGTTGCCCTCCCGGAAGAGCCGGTGGGGAACCTCCCGGAACTGGATGGCGATCTCCGTCGCCCGCTTCGGGAGGCGCTTACCGCTCCGGAGGTAGAAGGGGACGCCCGACCAGCGCCAGGTGTCGACCTCGAGTCGAACGGCGACGAAGGTCTCGGTCTCCGACTCGGGATCGACGCCAGCCTCCTCCCGGTAGCCGGGGACGGCCTGGCCAGCGACCCAACCGGGTCCGTACTGGCCCCGAACGACGTCGCGGGCGACCCGCTCAGGAGTGAAGGGGTTCACGGCCCGGACGACCTTCACCTTTTCGTCGCGGAGGGCATCGGCCTCGAAAGAGGCTGGCGGCTCCATTGCCACGAGGGCGAGGAGCTGCATGAGGTGGTTCTGGAGGATGTCGCGCGAGGCGCCGGTCTCTTCGTAGAACCGGCCGCGGTTCTCGATCCCGATCGATTCGGCGACGGTGATCTGGACGTGGTCGACATAGCGGCGATTCCAGATCGGCTCGAAGATCCCGTTCCCGAAACGAAAGACGAGGAGGTTCCGGACGGTCTCTTTGCCGAGGTAGTGATCGATGCGGTAGATCTGGGACTCGCGGAAGACCTTGCCGACCTCACGGTTGAGGCGGATGGCCGAGGTGAGGTCCCGGCCGAAGGGCTTCTCGATGACGATCCGCCGCCAGCCTCCCTCGTGGCGCTCGTGGTCGAGGCCAGCGCGGCCCAGCTGGGCGACGACGATCGGGAAGGCCGACGGTTGGGTGGCGAGGTAGTAGAGCCGGTTGCCGCCGGTCCCGTGGCGGCGGTCGATCTCGTCGAGGCGGGCCGACAGGCGATCGAAGGTGGCCGGGTCGTCGAAGTCCCCTTCGAGGTACTCGATCCGCTCGAGGACGTCGGCGCGCTCGTCGGGTTCGAGGGGAACGCGCGAGTTGGCGTCGAGGCTCCGCCCGATCTCGGCCCGGAATGTCTCGTCGGTGTATGGCCGCCGGGCGACGGCGACGACGCGGAAGGCGGTCGGGAGGAGGTTCGTCCGCCAGAGCTGGGCGAGGGCTGGGAACACCTTTCGGTGGGCGAGATCGCCGGTCGCCCCGAAGAGGACGAAGACGGACGGATCCGGGACCCGCTCGAGGCGGAGGCCGGTTCGGAGGGGGTTCTCGGTCGGAGGTGGGGTGCGTGGGCGGCGGCTCTTGGCGGCGAGGCGGGCGAGCCGCATCTCGCGGATCGTCCGTGGGGCGTCGCGGGGCGGTTCCCGTGGGGCGTCGCGGGGCGGCTCCGCCGGGTTCTCGGGTGTCTCGCCGGTTCCGGCAATCCCCGCCGGCCGGGCCGCGACCTCGGGGTCCTCGGTCGGCATGCTCCTCGGCCGCCTAGTGGCCCGGCTCGTCGTCGCTCGCCGCCTTCACGGCGTGGCCGCCGAACTCGTTCCGGAGGGCGGCGAGGACCTTCGCCCCGTAGGAGTCTTCCTGCCGGGAGCGGAAGCGGGTGAGGAGGCTGAGGGTGATGACCGGGGCCGGGACATCGCGATCGATCGCCTCTTGGACGGTCCAGCGACCCTCGCCGGAGTCGGCGACCCAGCCCTTGATCGAGCGGAGGTCCTGGTCGTCGGCGAGGGCCCGCTCGAGGAGCTCGAGGAGCCAGGACCGGACGACCGAGCCATGCTGCCAGAGGCCGGCGATGGCCCGGAGGTCGAGGTCGTAGTCGCTCGCGTGCATGATCTCGAAGCCCTCGGCGTAGGCTTGCATGAGCCCGTACTCGATCCCGTTGTGGATCATCTTCACGTAGTGCCCGGCACCCGGCCCACCGACGTGGAGGTAGCCCTGCTCAGGGGCGAGGGCTCGGAAGATCGGCTCCAGCGGTCGAACGACCTCGGGCTCGCCTCCCACCATGAGGCAGTAGCCGACCTGGAGGCCCCAGATCCCGCCCGACACGCCGGCATCGACGTAGCCGATCCCTCGCTCCTTCAGTCGCCGGTGGCGCCGAAGGTCGTCGTGGAAGTTCGTGTTCCCGCCGTCGACGATCGTGTCGCCGGGGGTGAGGTGGGGGAGGAGCTCGTCGATCTGGGCCTCCGTCGGGTCGCCGGCCGGGACCATGATCCAGATCGCCCGAGGGGGGGCGAGCTTGGCGACGAGCTCCTCGATCGAGAAGGCGGGCCCGGCGCCCTCGGCCGCGATCTCGCGGGTCTTCTCGGGGGTCCGGTTGTAGGCGACGACCTCGTGGCCGTGCCGGAGAAGGCGGCGGACCATGTTGGCGCCCATACGACCGAGTCCGATGAAGCCGATGCGCATCTTCGTGGGTCTCCTTCCGTCGTCCGGCGGCGGTCGGGCCGGGGCGCGCGGTCCGGGTTCTGGCGCCCGCGATCGCCTCGGTTCGTAGTCTAGTTCGTCCGAGCGACTCCTCTTCGCCGGCGCCGGGGGCGCTGCTATGATGTGCGTATGCAGCGCATCACCATCAGCCTCCCAGAGGATCTCGCCGCAGCCATCGCTCGTGAGGCGCGACGGCGCCGGGTGTCCGTGTCGCAGCTCAGCCGCGAGATCATCGCGGAGCACGTAGGCCGCGAGGACCGAGGTCGGCGTCTCCCCTTCATCGCCCTCGGGCAGAGTGGGTACACCTCGACGGCCCGGGAGATCGAAGCGATCCTCGACGCCGAGTGGAGCGGTGCTCGCCGTCGTTGATTCGGGCCCGCTCTACGCTGCGGTCGATGCGTCCGACGAGGACCATGCCCGCTGTGTCGAGATCCTCGAGCGTCCCGATCTCGAGCTCGTCATCCCGGCCCTCGTCGTGGCCGAGGTTACGTATCTCGTGGGCCGGCGCCTCGGCGCTGAGGTCGAGGCGGCGTTCCTGCGAGGGTTGCGCGTCGTCGAGGTCGAGGTGCCGCTACCCGAGGACTGGGCTCGCATCGCCGACCTTGTGGCGACGTACGCCGATTTCCCCCTCGGTGGTACCGACGCCTCGGTCGCCGTCCTCGCCGACCGGCTCGGCACTGACCTCATCGTAACCCTCGATCGCCGCCACTTCGGGGCCCTCCGAACGGCGGCCGGTCGCCCGTATCGGATCCTGCCGGAGTAGGGGACGGACGCTCCGATCATTCGCACCTGGCGCCGGCCGGGGCCGACTGCGGCGCGTCGGCCGGAGCAGGAAACCGTCGCTCCGACCATGGGCGCACCCCGGTGTCCGTGGCGCCCGCCTTCGTCTCCAAGCAGTCAGGGTCCTGGAGGCTCCGTTTCGGCGGCTTCGATGGCGGCGATCTTCGCCAGCCGGCGCCGGTGCCGCTCCTCGCCGCTGAAGCGGGCCCGCAGGAAGGCGAGGGCGCATTCGAGGGCGAGCTCAGGGCCGACGACCCGACCGCCGAGGACGAGGACGTTCAGGTCGTCGTGCTCGACCCCCTGTCGGGCCGAGTAGGAGTCGTGGCAGACGGCGGCCCGGATTCCACGCATCTTGCTCGCCGCCACCGCCGCGCCGACGCCGCTCCCGCAGACGAGGATCCCCCGCTCGGCGCGGCCGGAGCGGATCGCTTCGCCGACGGCCTGCGCGTAGTCGGGGTAGTCGTCGGAGGGGTCTTCGCCGTGGCCACCGAGATCGACGAGCTCGACCCCGAGGTCGAGGGCGGCGAGCCTGGCGAGGAGCTCGTCCTTCAGGACGGCGCCGGCGTGGTCGGCGGCGAGGGCGACGCGCATCAGTGGCTCGGCAGGTGGGCCTCGGCGGCCTCGGGCGGCATCGGAACCCGGCCCCGGAGCCCCTCGCGGACGACCCGCCGGCCGATCTCGGCGATCCGCTCGGGGGTGAAGCCGAACTTGGCGAGGACCGTCGGCCCCGGAGCCGAGGCCCCGAAGCGATCGATGGCGACGATGGCCCCCTGCTCCCCGACCCAGCGCTCCCAGCCGAGGGCGACGCCGGCCTCGACACTCACCCGCGGCACGCCCGGCGGGAGGACGCCGTCCCGATAGGCATCGTCCTGGGCCTCGAAGCGCTCCCAGCAGGGGAGGGAGACGACCCGGGTCGGGATCCCGTCGGCCTCCAGGAGCTCCGCTGCCGCCACGGCGACGTGGAGCTCGGACCCGGTGGCGACGAGGACGAGGGCCGGCGCCTCGCCGTTCGCTTCGTTGGAGGCCCGCCGGAGGACGTAGCCGCCCCGCCGGACGCCCTCCCGGGCGAGCTCGGCGGTGCCGGGCAGCGTCGGCAGCTTCTGGCGCGAGAGAGCGAGGGCGACGGGGCCCCGCGGCCCCCCGATCCCGGCGTCCGGATCGTTCCGCTCCAGGGCGAGCGCCCAGGCGGCGGCCGTCTCGTTCGCGTCGCCCGGTCGGACGACCCACAGGTTCGGGATCGCCCGGAGAGCGGCGAGGTGCTCGACCGGCTGGTGGGTGGGCCCGTCCTCGCCGAGGCCGACCGAATCGTGGGTCCAGACGTAGACGACCGGGAGGCTGGCGAGGGCAGCGAGGCGGACGGAGCCGCGCATGTAGTCGCTGAAGGTGAGGAAGGTCCCGACGAAGGGCCGGAGTCCGCCGTGGTAGGCGATGCCGTTCGCGGCCGCGCCCATGGCGTGCTCCCGGACCCCAAAGCGGATGTTGCGGCCCGTCTCGTCGGCCGTCACGACGCCGCCATCGGGGATGTCGGTCAGGTTCGACTCGGAGAGGTCGGCCGAGCCGCCGATGAGCTCGGGAACGACGGGGGCCAGGGCGGCGATGGCGTGCTGGCTCGCCTGGCGGGTGGCGAAATCCTCGCCGACGGTGTAGACGCGAAGGGCCTTCCCCCAGCCCTCGGGGAGCCGGCCGGCGAAGCGGCGCCGGAACTCGGCGGCGAGGTCGGGGTAGTCGCGCTCGTAGCGGGCGAAGCGTTCCTCCCAGACCGAGACGAGCTGCTCGCCCCGGGGGATCGCCTCGCGGAAGTGGGCGAGGACGTCGTCCGGGACGTAGAAGTGGCGGTCGGGATCCCAGCCGTAGGCCTGCTTCGTCAGGCGGACCTCCTCGTCGCCGAGGGGTGCCCCGTGGGCCTTGTGGGAGTCTTGCTTGTTCGGGCTCCCGTAGCCGATGTGGGTGCGGACGGCGATGAGCGACGGCAGGTCGTCGGCCCGGGCCCGCTCGATGGCGGCGGCGATCGCCTCGACGTTCGTCCCGTCCTCCACCCGCTCGACCTGCCAGCGGTAGGCCTCGAAGCGAGCCAGGACGTCTTCGCTCCAGGCCATCGAGGTCGGGCCGTCGAGCTGGATCTTGTTGTCGTCGTAGAGGACGATGAGCTTGCCGAGTCGGAGGTGGCCGGCGAGGGAGCAGGCCTCCGAGGCGACGCCCTCCTGGAGATCGCCGTCGGAGGCGATGACGTACGTCCAGTGGTCGACGATCTCGTGACCGGGCCGGTTGAACTCGGCGGCCAGTCGCCGCTCGGCGATCGCCATCCCGACGGCGTTCGAGATCCCCTGGCCGAGGGGTCCCGTCGTCGCCTCCACGCCAGGCGTCAGGCCGTACTCCGGATGGCCGGGGGTCCGACTTCCCCACTGGCGGAAGGCCATGAGCTCCTCGAGCTCGAGGCCGTAGCCGGTGAGGTAGAGGAGCGAGTAGAGGAGCATCGAAGCGTGGCCGGCCGAGAGGACGAAGCGGTCGCGGTCCGGCCAGTCGGGGCGCGTCGGCGCGTGGCGGAGGAAGCGCGTCCAGATGGCGTAGGCCATCGGGGCTGCCCCCATCGGCGAGCCCGGGTGGCCCGAGTTCGCCTTCTGGACGGCGTCGATGGAGAGGGTCCGGATCGTGTCGATGGCGAGGCGTTCGAGTGACGGCGCCACGATCGTCATGGGGCGAGCTCCAAGAGTGACGGGGGATTGGGCCGATTGTAGCGCCGTCCGGACGGCCAGCCCCTGGGCGTCATCCTCGAAAGGCTCGCTGTAAAGCCTCGCCGTCTGCTTTTGACAATCTTGATGAGATTTCGATAGATTCGGCTCATGCCGACGCACCTGCCCGAGGCCCGATCGGGTTCGACCGCTGATCCCGCCACCTCCGGACGAGAGCGCCCTGCCGGTCGGCCGCGAAGGGCCGCCACCGATCGCTCGGCCTGGATCTCCCTCGGCGAGGCCAGTCGTCTCCTCGGCATCGCTCCGGGGACCCTCAGGCGCTGGGCCGACGAGGGTCGGCTGCCCGTCTTCACCACTCCGGGCGGACACCGCCGGTTCCCGCGCCAGGCTCTCCGGGCCCTCCTGCCTGCCCCGCGCCCACGCCGACCGACCCTCGCTCGACTCGGGGCGTCGCCGGAGCGGATCGCCCGCGCCTACCGACCGCGACGGCATCCGCCGGCCGAAGCCGCCGGGCCGGATCCAATCCTCGGCAGGCTGTCCGAAGAGGAGCGGGCTCGCTTCCGGGAGCGCGGCCGCCGCCTCGTCGCGCTCCTCGTCGAGCACCTCGACGCCCCGGACCGGGACACCCGGAACCTCTCTCTCCAGGAGGCGCGGCAGGTGGCAGCCGAGCACGGTCGGGTCCTGGCGAACCTCGGGCTGTCGCTGACCGACGCGGTCGCTGCCTTCCTTCGCTTCCGGACCCCCTTCCTCACCGAGCTCGCCGCCCTCGCTCGCCGGCGGAACCTCGATACCCGGGAGGCGACGGTCCTCCTCACCGACGCCGACCGGGCGACGGACGCCCTCCTTGTGGCCATGATGACGGGCCACACCCTCGCCACTGGCCAGCGGCTCGTCGCTGGCCGGCGGCTCGTCGAAGGGGTCCGACGGGGCCAGGGCCGACCCGGCGGTGGCTCGGCCGGGGAGAGGCAACCTGGGGAGGGCGCGTTCGAGGAGGGTTCCCTCGACCCGCTCGCGCCGGACGGCGTCCACTCGACCGAAGCCTGAGCCACCCGCGATGACCCGCCTCCGGCGTCCACGGCTCGGTTCGCCCCTCGAAGACTCCACCCGGGGGCGGATCGATGGGCTGGATGGCCGCGAGCCGGCGCCGCCCTCCGCGTCGCTGGCCTCCCCCGCGATGGCCCTCGACCCGGAGGGCTCCGACTGGCCCTGGGTCGTCGCCGCCAGGGCCGGCCGAGCGTCGGCCGAGGAGCGGGCTCGCTTCCGCGCCGCCCTGCGCGAGGCAGACCTCGACCGGGGTCGGGTCGTCGTCGAGACCTGCCACCGGGTCGAGCTCTACGGGATCGGGGCGCCGCGGGCGGCCGACGTCGCCGCGACGCTGCCCTGGCGGGGGCTCGATGTCGTTCTCGGACCGGCGGCCGCCCGCCACGTTCTCCGGCTCGCGGCGGGCCTCGAGAGCGTCGTCCTCGGGGAAGAGCAGGTCCTCGGTCAGGTTCGGGAGGCGCACGCAGCAGCCCGCCGACGGGCGCCCCTCGACCCGCGCCTCGACCGGCTCTTCCAGATCGCCCTCCGGGTCGGTCGGGCTGCCCGCGCCGACGGTCGACCGACGACGGACGGGCTCGCTCGGCGGGCCGCGGCCGTCCTCTCCCGCCGACTCGGAGGGTCCCACGGGCGCCTCGATGGCCGGCGGATCCTCGTCGTCGGTGCCGGCACGATGGGACGGCTCCTCGCCCTGGCGGTCCTTCGGGCGGGAGCCGAGCCGACGGTCGCCAGCCGGGATCCGGCGCGGGCTCGGGCCCTCCTCGAGGCCACGGCGGTGAGCGGCGAGGCCCTCGATCTCGAGGCAGCTGCTGCTCGCTGGTGGGAGGGCCGCGTCGATGGGGTCCTCGTCGCCCTCGCCGGCCCGTGGCTCGAGGCCGCCCGGCATGACGGCGAGCGGGTCCCGGAGCGCGAAGAAGGCGACAGCGAGCTCGGTCCGGAGGACGGTCTGGCTGGGGAGCCACAACGGCGACTCGGCGCCCCCAGCCCTGCCAGAAAGCGCCTCGCCCCCGTCGTCGACCTCTCGGCCCCGAGCGCTCTCCCAGGGTCGCTCCGGGAGCGGCTCGGCCGAGACTTCGTCGGGATCGACGACCTGGCCGCCGGATCGGCTGTCCGGGAGACGCTCACCGAAGCAGGGGTGTCGAGCGCCCGAGCGGTCCCGACGGCCGAGCGGGTCTTCCGTGACCGGGCCGAGGCCCTCGTTTCCGAGGGCCTGGCGGCCTACCGAAGCTGGCTCGTCGCCAGGGCGGCGGGGGAGGCGATCCGAGCGCTCCAGGTTCGAGCCGAGGGGATCCGGGCGGCCGAAGTCGAGGCCCTCTTCCGGCGTCTGCCCGACCTCGACCCCCGAGAGCAGGATCTCGTTCGCCTCCATACCCGGCGGATCGTGGCCAGGCTCCTCCACCCGATCCTTCGGGACCTGAGGGCCGGGGACGGGGCTGAGATGGTCCGGAGGCTCCTGGACCGGTGACGATCCTTCCGCCGACGACGACCCGACGCCGAACGCTCCGAGCCGGGAGCCGTGGGTCCGCTCTCGCCCGCTGCCAGACGGCGTTCGTCGCAGAACGGCTCGACGGCCTCGGCTGGCGGACCGAGGTCGTGCCCATCGTCACCGCCGGTGACCGCCGGCCTCCGGACACGGCCTGGGGCGAGGGGGCCTTCGTGGGGGCCCTCCGGGAGGCGCTCCTCGATGGCGCGGTCGACCTCGCCGTCCACAGCGCGAAGGACGTCCCCCTCGATGGACCGCCGGAGCTCACGATCGCCGCCTACCTCGATCGGCGAGACCCGCGAGACGTTCTCGTCCTCCGTCGGCCGCGGCCCGCCTCCGCGCCCGATCCCAGGGCTCCCGATCCCAGGGCTCCTGCCCCTGCGGCTCCCGGCGGTGAGGGGCCGGATCGCGGGATGGCCGAGGGTGCCGCCGAAGCCCTCGCCCTCCTACCCAGGCGAGCCCGAATCGGGACCGACAGCCCGCGGCGGGCCGGCTTCCTCCGGGCGGCGCGCCCCGACCTGCGGATCGTTCCCCTCCACGGCAACGTCGACACCCGGCTCCGGCGCCTTGACGAAGGCGAGGTCGATGCCCTCGTCATCGCCGCCGCCGGCCTCATTCGGCTCGGCAGGGCCGACCGGATCAGCGCCTACCTGCCGCTCGATCTCGTCCCTCCGGCTCCCGGGCAGGGAGCGCTCGCTGTCGAGACTCGAACCGTCGCTGCCGCCGACCCGGTCACGGCCGCCGCCGTCGGCGCGCTCACCGCCCTCGACGAGCCGCCCGTTCGGCAGGCGGTCGAAGCCGAACGGCTCGTCCTCGCCCGCCTCGGGGGCGGCTGTCGGGCTCCGATCGGGGTCGCCGCCCGGATCAGCGCTGGCGACGGCGTCGACGGGGGCGTCCTCGAGGTCCTGGCCGGGGCCGTGGACCCGGACGGCCGGGACCGACGGATCATCGTCCGTCGCGGGCAGGTCGCCGACTGGGCTGCGATCGCCGCAGAGGTGGCCGACCTCCTCCTCGCCGAACGCCGCGGCCGTGAACGCCGCGGCCGTGAACGCCGCCGTCCTGCGGGCGATGCGACGGCGTCGACGCCCCGTCGACCCTTCGCCCCTTCGTACCCCCGCCGATGATGCCGGCGACCTCGCGGCCCCCGAGCGTCCTCGTCACCGCCGATGCGGCGGCCCGCCGCCCCCTCCTTCGGGCCCTTCGGCGGTTCGGCGTCGTCGTCCGGGCCGTGCCGACGGTCGGCCTCGTTCCGGTCGAGCGGGGAACGCCCGAGGGCGAGATCCTCGACGCAGCCCTCCGACTCACCCCGCATGCAGCCCGCCTCGTCGTCACGAGTCCCCGCGGCGCCCGGATCGTTCTCGGGCGGCTCGCCGAGCTGGGGATCGACCCGCGGCGCCTCCGCTGGGCGGCGGTCGGCCGAGCGACGGCACGACCCCTCTCCGCCGCCGGCGTCGAGGACCTCCTCCTCCCGCCGACGGCCGACGGCGCGTCCCTGGCCGAGACCATCGTCGCCACAGAGGCGCTCGACGGGGCCACGGTCGTTCTCGCCCGGGCGAGCGCCGCCGCCGGGGACGTGCCGGCTCGACTCGCCCGGGCCGGTGCCCGGGTCATCGAGGCCGTCGCCTACCGGACCGTCGAGGGCCCCGGTCGATCGAGGGCCCGCCTCGCCAGCGCCCTCGCCGATCCCGACCTCGCCGCCATCACCTTCGCCTCCGGTTCGGCCGTCCGTGGCCTGAGGAGCCTGGCGGACGGGGGTGCCTTCTCGCGGGCCCGGCAGCTCCCGGCGGTCGTCATCGGACAGCGGACCGCCGCCGCCGCCCGAGCCGAAGGCTTCGAGACGATCGTCGTCGCCGCCGAACCGAGCGCGGCTGCTCTGGCCCAGGCCGTCGCGGACATCGTGGCCCGGGCGACGCCCACCGACCCGCACCACACGAGCCGTGGCGGGACCGACGTCCCCGCGATCCGCCTCGGCGCATCCTGGAGCGCCTCTTCCCGATGAACGCCGAACGCTCGATCCTGGCCAGAACGACCCCCGGCCCGGCCGAACCGACCACCGTCCCGGCCGAAACGACCACCGTCCCGGCCGGAACGACCACCGGCCCGGCCGCGATCCCCATCGTCGACCGCCCGCGCCGGCTCCGTCGGAGCCCCGCCATCCGGCGCCTCGCCCGGGAGACTCGCCTCCAGCCCGGCCAGCTCCTGGCCCCCCTCTTCGTCCTGCCTGGCCGCGACCGGGAGGAGCCGATCGCCTCCTTGCCCGGTCACGCCCGACTCAGCCCCGACCGGGCAGTTCGCCGGGCGGCCGAGCTCGCCGAGCGCGGCGTCGGGGGCGTCCTCCTCTTCGGCCTCCCGGCAGCCAAGGACCCGGAGGGCCGGGCGGCGGCCGATCCTGGAGGCCCGGTCCCGGAGACCCTCCGTCGCCTTCGCGACGCCGGCTTGCCCCTCGTCGCCGTCGCCGACGTCTGCCTCTGCGAGTACACGACCCACGGCCACTGCGGGATCGTCGTCGGGGGCGAGATCGCGAACGATCCGAGCCTCCCTCGGCTCGTCGAGGCGGCCGTGACCTACGCCGCCGCCGGAGCCGACGTCGTCGCCCCCTCGGCCATGCTCGACGGCCAGGTGGCCGCCATCCGGGCCGGTCTCGACGCGGTCGGTCACACCGATACCGCCATCCTCGCCTACGCCTCGAAGCACGCCTCGGCCCTCTACGCGCCGTTCCGGGAGGCAGCCGATTCGGCGCCCGCCTTCGGCGACCGGCGGAGCTACCAGCTCGATCCGGCGAATGGGCGAGCCGCCCTCCGGGAGATGGCCCTCGACGCCGCCGAGGGCGCCGATGCCCTCATGGTGAAGCCGGCCCTCAGTTCCCTCGATCTCCTCGTCCGGGCCCGCGCGCGGTTCGACCTGCCCCTCGCCGCGTACCACGTCTCTGGGGAAGTGGTGATGCTCGAGGCGGCCGCCGAGCGGGGCTGGCTCGATCGGCGCGCCGTCGGGCTCGAGCTCCTGACCGCCATCGCCCGGGCTGGCGCCGACTGGATCGTCACCTACCTCGCCGCCGACGCGGCCCGCTGGCTCGCCGAAGAGCGCTAGCCGTGGCCGCCCCCAATCGTCAGCCGCCGCCGCCCGGGCCGAGCGACCCGGGCCCGTACCGGAGGTTCTACGAGCGATGAGCGCCACCTTCGTCCATGCCCTCGCCCTCGGCATCGATCCGGCCTGGCGGCGGCGCCCGAGCGCCGATCGCGTCGCCGATGGTCGGGCCTTCGCCGCCGCCCTCGATGCCGTGCCGGAGGTCCGAACGGTGCCCTATTCGATGATCGGCCTCCAGGCCGGGATCGACGTCCTCCTCTGGCGAACGGGTCCGGCCCTCGATCGTCTCGAAGAGGCTGCGGCTGCCGTCCTGCGATCGTCCCTCGGCGGCTGGCTGACGGTTCGGGAGTCCTTCCTCGGCCGGACGGGCTCGTCCCAGTACGTCAGCCGACCGAGTAGCCAAGAACAGGCGATCCTCGAGGGCGAGCGGCTCCGCTACCTCGTCGCCTACCCGTTCACAAAGAGCACGGACTGGTACCTCATGTCGCGCGAGGCGCGCCAGGGGGTGATGAACGAGCACATCCGGGTCGGGCGGGCGTTCCCCCAGGTCCGCCAGCTCCTCGCCTACAGCTTCGGCCTCGACGACCCCGACTTCCTCGTCGCCTACGAGACCGACGACCTCGTTGCCTTCGGCGACCTCGTCCACGCCCTCCGGGCGACGGAAGCGCGCCGCTCGACGGTTCGCGACACCCCGATCCTCGCCGCCGTCCAGCGTCCCATCGAGGAGATCCTCGCGCTCCTCGGGGCTGCCCCGGAGGACCGCATCGTGGGCGCGGCAGCGGCTGGCACCGAGCCGGCGGCTGGCAGGGGCGCAGCGGCTGGCACCGAGCCGGCGGCTGGCACCGAGCCGGCGGCTGGCACCAGGTCCGCCGCCGGCACGGACTCGCCCCCGGAGCCGGAGTCAGCGGGGGCCGTGGAAATCGGAGTGGTCCGATGACCCCGACGGTGGCTGGTCGCCGACCGGCCGAGGGAGCAGGCGCGGGGACCGGCGCTCGGTTCGTTTCGGCCACCTGGTGGGAGCGCGCCCTCGCCCGCTTCCCGGGCGGGGTGAACAGCCCGGTCCGAGCGTACCGAGCCGTGGAGGGCGAGCCGCCGATCCTCGTCCGCGGCGAAGGGGCCCTCGTCTGGGATGCCGACGGGGCCGAGTACGTCGACTACGTCGGTGCCTTCGGGCCGCTCATCTGCGGTCACGCCCACCCGGCCGTCGTGGCGGCCATCGAGGGGGCGGCCCGAGACGGCGGACCCTTCGGGGCGACGACGCCCCGCGAGGTCGAGCTGGCCGAGCGGATCCGGGCGGCGATGCCGGTCGTCGAGCGGATCCGCTTCGTCTCGTCGGGCACCGAGGCGACGATGAGCGTTCTCCGCCTCGCCCGGGCGGCGACAGGCCGGGAGCTCGTCCTGAAGTTCGAGGGCGGCTACCACGGCCACGTCGACGGGCTCCTCGTCGAGGCCGGCTCCGGCCTCGCCACCCTCGGCCTCCCGGCGAGCGCCGGCGTCACCGTCGCCCAGGCCGTCGAGACCATCGTCGTCCCCTACAACGACCTGGCGGCCGTGGAGCAGGCCTTTGACGACCACCGGGGACGGATCGCGGCTGTCATCGTGGAGCCCGTCGCGGCGAACGTCGGCGTCATCCCGCCCGCGCCGGGGTTCCTCGAGGGGCTCCGGCGGCTGACCCGAGCCCACGGCACCCTCCTCGTCTTCGATGAGGTCGTCACCGGCTTTCGGATCGCCCGCGGCGGGGCAACCGAGCGGTACGGGGTGGAGCCCGACCTCGTCACCCTCGGCAAGGTCATCGGCGGAGGCTGCCCCGTCGGCGCCTACGGTGGTCGGGCGGAGCTCCTCGCCCAGGTCGCGCCGGAGGGACCCGTCTACCAAGCCGGGACCCTCGCAGGTCATCCGATCGCCATGGCCGCCGGCATCGCGACCCTCGATCTCCTCCGGGCGACGGCCTACCGGGAGCTCGAACGAACGGCAGCCGCCCTCGAGGCAGGGCTTCGCGCCGCGGCGGAGGAGGCGGGGCGGGCAGTGGCGATCAACCGGGTCGGCTCGATGCTAACGGTCTTCTTCCGCTCCACTGCTCCGAGGGACGCGGCGAGCGCGAAGGAGAGCGACACCGCCGCCTTTGCTCGCTTCCACCGGGCGATGCGGGAGGCGGGCATCCTCGTCCCGCCCTCCCAGTTCGAGGCCTGGTTCGTCTCGCTCGCCCATTCCGACTCCGAAATCGCTCGGACGATCGCGGCTGCGCGGACGGCGTTTCGGACATGACCGTGTCGGGCACGAGTGGTTCGAGCACGACCGGTTCGGGTCCGGCTTCGGACATGGCCGCTTCGGACATGGCCGCTTCGGACATGACCGCCGCCGAACCCCGATACCTGCGGGCCTGCCGCCGACGGCCGGTGGACACGACACCGGTCTGGTTCATGCGCCAGGCCGGGCGGGCACTCCCCGAATACCGGGCGATCCGGCGCCGGGCGTCCCTCGAGGCCTGCATCGCCGACCCGGCGCTCGCGGCGGAGATCACCCTCCTGCCGGTGGCGCGTCTCGGCGTCGACGCCGCCATCATCTTCGCCGACATCACGACCCCCCTGGCCGGGCTGGGGGTGACGGTGCGGCTCGTCGATGGGGTCGGCCCCGTCGTCGAGGCGCCGGTTCGATCGGCTGCCGATCTCGATCGCCTGGCCGGAGCGATCGATCCCGTCGCCTTCGAACCGACGGCGGCCGCGATCCGCCTCGTCCGAGGCTCGAGCCCGGTTCCGATCATCGGCTTCGCCGGAGCGCCGTTCACCCTCGCCTGCTACCTCGTGGAGGGCGCCGGTTCCCGAGCCGAGTTCCCGAACTTGCGCTGGCTCATGCGACGCGAACCGGCGACCGTCGAGCAGCTCCTCGATCGCCTCGTCGACCTGGCGGCCGGCTCCCTCCGGGCGCAGGTGGAGGCGGGCGCGGCGGCGGTCCAGCTCTTCGACTCCTGGGTCGGCGGTCTCTCGCCGGCCGACTATCGACGCTTTGTCCGGCCGCCGATGCGGCGGCTCCTCAACGCCCTCGCCGAGCTCGATGTTCCGGTGACCGTCTTCGGGACCGGGACGGCCGGCCTCCTCGGCGAGATCGCGGCGACCGGCGGCGACGTCATCGGCCTCGACTGGCGGATCGACCTCGCTGAGGGCTGGCGGCGGGTTGGCGAGGATCGAGCCGTCCAGGGCAACCTCGACCCGTGGCTCCTCCTGGGGCCGTGGCCGGAGATCGAGGCCGAGACCCGCGCGATCCTCGCCGCCGCAGCCGGTCGAGCGGGACACATCTTCAACCTCGGGCACGGCGTCCACCCGGCGACCGACGCCGACGTCCTCCGCCGTGTCGTCGACCTCGTCCACGAGGCGGGCGGCCGTGGCGAACCGGTTTCTGTCGGGGAGCGTCGCGCCACCGAACCCACGAACCGCGTCCCGAACTGAGAGGGAAGCCGATGTCCGATCGAACCCCCCCGACGCCCACCGTTCCATCGGCGCTCCTGCCGTATCCCCACGCCTGCCCGGCCGACGGCGACCCCTTCGCTCCGCGCCTCTTCGCCTCGCGCCACCAGGATGACGAGGGCGGCGATGGGGCCGGCAGCGAGACCGGTGTCCTCCTCATGGCCTACGGCGGGCCCTCGTCGCTCGACGAGGTCCCGGCCTACTACACCGACATCCGCGGTGGGCGCCCGCCGAGCCCGGAGCTCCTCGAAGAGCTCCTCGAGCGCTACGAGGCCATCGGTGGACGGTCGCCGCTGGCGGACATCACCGAGCGGCAGCGACGGGCCCTCGAAGGCGAGCTGGCGCGGCGCGGGCTCGCGCTGCCGGTCTTCGTCGGCTACAAGCACAGCTCGCCCTTCGTCGCCGAGACCGTCGCCCGGATGGTCGAACAGGGGATTCGCCGAATCCTCGCTGTTGCCCTGGCCCCGCACTTCTCGACCATGACGGCGTGTTCCTACTGCCAGCGCGTCGACGCGGCTCGACGGAGGCTCCCAGACCGGGACGGCGAGCCAGCCGTCAGCTACGTCATGGTCGCCGACTGGCACGCCGAGCCGGCCCTCGTGGAGGCCCTGGCCGATGTCACCCGAACCGCCCTCGCCCTGGCCGAGGCCGAGGCGGCCGGCGGAGGCGACGGCGCCACCGACGTCGGTCCCTGGGTCGTCTTCTCGGCGCACAGTCTGCCGGAGCGGATCGTCGGGCTCGGTGACCCGTACCCCGATCTCCTCCGCGAGACCGCCCGCCTCGTGGCCGGGCGACTCGGGCTTTCGAGCTGGAGCTTCGCCTTCCAAAGCGCCGGGCGGACGGGCGATGCCTGGCTGGGGCCGGATCTCCTCTCCGAGCTCGAGCGGCTGGCGGCGGCAGGCGTCCGGACGGTCGTCGTCTCCTCGGTGGGCTTTCTTGCCAGCAATCTGGAGCTCCTCTACGACATCGACATCGAGGCCCGGGCACGGGCCGGGGAGCTCGGCATGAGGCTGGTCCGCGCGGCCGCCCTCGACGACCACCCGCGCCTCATCGCGGCCTTAGCGGCCATCGTCGAACGGGGGCTTCGGGGCGGGGAGCGCCCCCGTGGTGTTCGACCGCAGACCGGGGCGGCCTGAGGCCGAGGCGATGGCTCCGCTCCGCTGTGTCCCCTCGGGCGGTGCCGCCCGGGGGGCGAGTCCAGCTCCGGTCCGTCCCCCGGCCCCGCGCTTCGACGAGCGTCCGGTCCTCGTCTACTGGGAGGTTACGCGGGCCTGCGATCTGGCCTGCCGCCACTGTCGAGCCGAAGCCATCCCGGAACGGACGCCCGGCGAGCTCGACACGTCCGAGGGTCGGCGTCTCCTGGAGACCATCGCCGGCTTTGGCCGGCCGCTCCCGCGAGTCGTCCTGACGGGTGGCGATCCCCTCAAGCGGTCGGATCTCTTCGAGTTGATCGCCGCCGCCCGGGAGCTCGGCCTGGCGGTCTCGCTGACGCCGAGCGTGACGCCGAACCTGCAGGCGGCGGTCGTCGCCCGCCTCGCCGCCGCCGGCGTCGACTCGATCGCCCTCAGCCTCGACGGCTCGACGGCCGCCCGCCACGATGCCGTTCGGGGCATTCCAGGGACGTTCGAGGCGACCATCGAGGCGGCTCGCTGGGTGCGAGCGGCTGGTCTCGGACTCCAGATCAACACCCTCGTCGCCGAGGAGACCGTGGACGACCTGCCGGCCATCGCCCGGCTCGTGGCGGGCTTCGACATCATGCGCTGGAGCCTCTTCTTCCTCGTCCCCGTCGGGCGAGGACGCCTGCTCAACGGGCTCGACCCGGCCCGGGCAGAGCGGGTTCTCCGCTGGCTCGTCGACGTTTCCCGCACGGCACCCTTCGTCGTGAAGGCGACGGAGGCGATGCACGTCCGGCGGATCGCCATCCAGCGGCTGCGGCGGGCCGGCTGGACGGACGAGGCGATCGCCCGGACGGATGTCGGCCGGGGCTTCGGGATCAATGATGGCCGGGGCATCGTCTTCGTCTCGGCCGAAGGCCGAATCTATCCGTCGGGCTTCTTGCCGCTCCCGGTGGGCGACATCCGGGAGCAGGACCTCGTCGCCGTCTATCGCGAGGCGGAGCTCCTCAGGACACTCCGTGACCCCGATGCCTTGACGGGCAAGTGCGGCGCCTGTGCGTTCCGCGCCGTGTGCGGTGGGTCGCGGGCCCGCGCCTACGCGGCGACGGGCGACCCATTGGCGGCCGATCCCCTCTGCCCATACGAGCCGCCCGCCTGGCGCCGAAGGCACCGGTCGGCCTGATCGGCTGGATGCCGTGATCCGTCCCGTCATCGAGGGCCGCCCCGGCGATCGCCCGAGGGGTGGCCCGCTGCCGGGGGCGAGGTCAGGGCCGCCGGTCGCCATCGTCGGGGCCGGGATCGCGGGCCTTGTCGTGGCCCACCGCCTTGCCGCCGTGGGACTCCCGATCGTCATCGTCGAGGCAGCGCCGCGCCCCGGCGGTCGAATCGCCACTCGATATCGAGATGGCCTCGTCCTCGAAGCCGGCCCGGACGGCTTCCTCGCCGGACCGGCCGTCATGGCCCTCTGCCACGAGCTCGGCCTCGACTCGGAGCTCGTCGAGCCAGTCCCGCCGGCGACGACGAGCATCCTGTGGCGAGGGCGTCTCCATCCGCTGCCGCCCGGGACCGCCGCCGGTGTCCCGGTCAGCCTCCGCTCCTTCTGGCCGACGGCGCTCCTTCGTCCCTGGGAGAAGGCACGGGTCCTCCTCGATCTCGTCCTCCCGGCGGCGGGGGCCTCCCTCGATCTCGACGGCCCGCTCGGCCCGGTTCTCCGCCGCCGTCTGGGGGACGCGGTGGTGGAGCGCCTCGTCGAGCCGCTTCTCGGCGGGCTCCACGGCGGCAGCCTCGACGATCTCAGCGGCGGCGCCGTCGCTCCCTGGCTGGCGGAGGCGCTTCGTCGTGGCAGCCTCATCCGCGGCTTGCGCCGGTTCCAGCGCTCCGGCTCGATGCCGCTCTTCTCTCTCCGAGGGGGGATGGGGCGGCTCGTCGAGGCCCTGGCCCGTGATCTCGAGGGGCGAGCTGGGTGGTTGCTGGGCCGTGGAGCCGAGCGTGTGGCCCGGAACGCGGAGGGCTGGCGTCTGACGCTGGAGGATGGGTCCTCGCTGGAGGTCGCCGGACTCGTCCTGGCCTGCCCCGCGCCGACGGCCGGGCGGCTCCTCGCGGGTGTCGATGGGGAGCTCGCGAGCGCGCTGTCGGCGATCAGCCACGGATCGCTTGCGGTCGTGAACCTGGCGTACCGTGAGGCGGATCTCGGCCGGCCACCGGATGGGCACGGCTTCCTCGTTCCCCGGGCTGAGCTCGTTCCCCGGGCCAAGCTCGTTCCCCGGGCCGAGCTCGTTTCCGGGACTGAGCCGGGTCGGCTGCGTGGCGTCAGCTGGGCGTCCCGCAAGTGGCCGGGTCGGGCACCACCCGGTGTCCTCCTGGCGCGGGCCTTTCTCGACCTCGACGCTGGGCCCGGAGGTGGTCCCGAACCTGCGCCCGAACCGAGCGCCGATGCCCTCGTCGAGCGCGCCATCGAGGGACTCGAGCCGATCCTGGCGCCGCGGCGGCGGCCGTTCGTCGTCGAGGCCCATCGCTTCGTCGGGACGATGCCCCGCTACACCGTCGGCCATCTCGGGCGGATCGCCGCGATCGAGGCTCGGTGCCGCCAGCTGCCCGGTCTCTACCTCGTCGGCTCGGCGTATCGCGGGGCCGGCGTCGGCGAGCTCGTGCGGGCCGCCGAAGCGGTCGCCCGGGCGGTCGCGGCGGCCATGAGCCCCGTGGCCGGGCGTCCGGCTGCGGGGTAGCGTCCGGGCGGCCGGGACTCGTCTATCCTGTCGGGCGTGCCGACGCTCCGACCACCGGGCCCGCTCCGCTCCCCCACCCGGCGTCCCGTTCGGGCCCTCCGGCCGCGGGTCGTCGTCGTCGGCGACCTCGTCCTCGATGCCGTTCTCGTGCCGTCCCGTCCCCCCGAGCGGGGGACGGACGTCCCCGGCCGAGTCGCCCTCCGCCAGGGCGGTTCGGCGGCGAACACGGCCCGCTGGCTCGCCCGGCTCGGGGCGAGGACGACCCTCGTGGCGGCGGTCGGTCGGGATTGGGTCGGGCGGGCCCTCGTCGAGGCAGTCCGAGCGGAGGGGGTCGTCCCGCGGGTGGTCCGGATCTCCGGCTGTCGAAGCGGGCGGATCGGGGTACTTGTCACGCCCGACGGCGAGCGGTCGTTCGTGGCCGACCGGGGCGCGGCCGATCAGCTCGCCCCGGATCATCTCCGAGCCGCCTGGTTCCGCGGGCTCGATCTCCTCCACCTGCCGGCCTACTCGCTCCTCGGTGAGCCCCTCGGTCTGGCGGGCCGGGCGGCGATCGAAGCGGCCCGGTCGGAGAACGCCCTCGTCAGCCTCGACCTCGCCTCCATCGCCCCGCTCCTCGCCCGCGGCCGGCGGGCGGCCCGTGCCCTCGTCGCCTGGGTGCGCGCCGACATCCTCTTCGCCACCGAAGCCGAGAGCGAAGCCCTCCTCGGCCGCTATGCCGTCGACGACCTCCTGGAGTTTGCGCCTCTCGCGATCGTCAAGCGGGGGGCCGAGGGGGCGACGGTCCTTCTTCGGAGCGCGACGCTCGGCAGCGAGCGGCTGAAGTTCGAGGTCGCTACCCGGCCGGTGACGACGGACGATTCGACCGGCGCCGGCGACGCCTTCGACGCCGGCTTCCTCGTCGCCTGGCTGGCCGCTCGGGCCTCGGGACGGCCGGTCGTGTCGTCGCTCCGACGGGCGGCGCTGGCGGGGCACCGGACGGCGATCCGGCACTTGACCTCGGCTCGCGCCGAGCTCGTCCTCGGCTGACCGTGGGGGCGCTCCGGGCCGGCTCTCTCGGCGAGGGCCTCGTCACCCGGCTCCGGCTCTCGGACGAGGTCGGGGCGGCCCTCGCGGCTGGCCGGCCGGTCGTCGCCCTCGAGTCGACGCTCATCAGCCATGGTCTCCCGTTTCCGCTCAACCTTGAGGTCGCTGCCAACGCCGAGGAGGCGGTGCGGCGGTCGGGTGCGACGCCGGCGACGGTCGCCATTCGGGACGGCGCCATCCTCGTCGGCTTGGGGCGGGACGATCTCGTCGTGCTCGCCTCGTCGCCACCGGGCGGCGTCCGCAAGGCGTCCCGTCCCTCGCTCGCTGCTGCCCTCGCCCGGGGCGGCTGGGCGGCGACGACGGTCTCGGCGACGATGATCGTGGCAAGGGCAGCAGGAATCTCGGTCTTCGCGACCGGGGGGATCGGTGGGGTCCACCGCGGGGCGTTCGGGGGCACGGCTCCGGCCCCGCTCGGCGGCACGGCTCAGGCCTCGCTCGGCGGCACCGACGAAGCCGCCGAGGTTCGGCCTGGGCTCGGCTTGGAACCTCATTCGGGCGCCTCCTTCAACGTCCGGCCTGGCACGACGGCCGAGGCCGAACCCCAGACGATCGCCGGGGCTCGGCCGGGGAGGACCGCCGCTCCGCCGACGGGCCATGGGCCGAGCTTCGACGTCTCGGTCGATCTCGAGGAGCTCGCCCGCACTCCGGTGGCCGTCGTCTGCGCGGGGCCGAAGGCGATCCTCGACGTGGCGGGCACGATCGAGTGGCTCGAGAGCCGCGGAGTGCCGGTCGTGGTCATCGGCCAAGACGAGGTTCCTGGTTTCTGGTGCCGAACGAGCGGCGTTCCGGCGCCCGAGTCGGTCCCCGATGTCAGGGAAGCTGCCGCGGTGGTCGCCACGCACCTGGAGCTCGGCCTCGGGGGCGGGATCCTCGTCTGCGTTCCGGTTCCGGAGACGGCCGCTCTGCCGGAGGCGCTGGGCCGCGCGGCCGTCGAGCAAGCCGTCGCCGAGGCCGAGGCGGCGGGGATCGGCGGTGCTGCGCTGACGCCGTGGCTCCTTAGCCGAATCGGGGAGCTGACGGACGGGGCTTCGCTCCGGGCGAACGCGGCGCTCGTCGTCGAGAACGCGCGGGTGGCGGGCGAGCTGGCTCGCGAACTGGCGACTCGCCGCTGACCGCCCGGGTCTGTTCGTGGGCTTCCGGGCCTGTCCCGACGACGGCCCGGAGCCTGCCCGTGGGCGCCGCGACCACCCGTCACGGCGCCGCGACCACCCGTCCTGGCGCCTCGACCACCCGTCCTGGCGCCGCGACCAGAAGCTCGACGGGCTGACGGACTGTTCGGTGAGAGTGTTAATCGGGCGGGCGCGGAGTCCGGACCGGCCGTTCTGTTCGGCCACGCCGTCACGCCGGGCGAGGAGCCGCCGTTCTCGACGACCGGGAACGGTACCGGATGCTCCGCTACCTCTCCGTCAGCCCGTCGAGCTTCGTCCTCCTGCTCGTCGGGCGCGGCACGGCCATGGTCGACGTTGGTGGAGATCGTCGTCGCCTTGCTCACACCGGGGGTGCTGGCTACACTCGCCGCAGCGGCCGTCTTCCGGTGGAGCGAGCAGCAGGCCAGAGAGCGCGGGCTCATCGACCAGACGAGCGGCTCGTAACCGGCGTCCCGGCGATCTGTCGAATTCGGCCTCGTCACGGCCGAGGGGCGGGCCGATGAGAGCGAGCAACGGCGCGACGGTCCCGCGCTGTCGGCTCGAGGGAAGTCGGAACGGCGATCGACGCCGGGATCAGGATCGGATGCGAGGGCCGCCGGGACGGCCGAGCTGACGAGGGAGGCCAGATGCGGATCTACGAGGGCAGTCCCCGCCAGAACTTCGAGGAAGTCTTCCGGTCCATCGGCGCCTTCCTGGATCAACGAGGGATGCGGGAGGTCCTCCTCCTCGAGGCCCCCGACGGCTTCGTCGTCCAGGGCCTCGTCCTCGCCGAAGGCGCTGGAGGTGCCTGGTCCGAGTCGATGGGCCAGCAGGTGAAGGAGACGCTCACCTTCCTCGACGACGACATCGCCCGCTTCATGGAGGAGGCGATCGCCCGGCGCGGTCGACCGACGCCGCCGAGCGACCCGGTCCCGACGGGCTTCTACGAGCAGGCTCTACGGGTTATCGGTCGATACATCGACGAGCAGCGCCCGCGCGACGTCTTCTTCTTCGAGCAGGACGGAGCCTTCGTCCTGCGGCTCCTCACGAGCAACCAGACGGGCGCGCGCCACGTCCTCGTCGAGTTCACTCGGCAGGACATCGAAGCCATGATCGCCAGCGGCCCGAGCCTCCGGCTCCAGGACGCCGGCGGAGGGGCAACCGCCCCGACCCACTGAGCAGAACGGAGGTGCTGCCGAATGAAGGCGCTCAAGACGCTCGCGATCGTCCTCGGGGTGATGCTCGCCCTGCTCGTCATCGTCCCGCTCCTCGTCCTCGCCGGGCTCTTCATCTGGCTGAAGCTGACCGAGGAGTCGGACGAGGAGGCCCTCGAGCTCGAGCAGGAGAGCGGCACCTGAGACGACGTTCGCCCCCCCTGGCCGACGAGGCCGCCGGTGACCGGCGGCCTCTCCGTCTCGGTGCGGTCCTCTCGGCGCGGATGGCCTCGGGCCTCGAACCCGGCTCCGCGGCGCCGACGCCATCGACCGCGGGGGTCCCCCCGCCGCGCCCCGTACCCTCGGCCCCTGACCCCCGCCCCCCGGGGCCCGGCGAGGTCCCCCTTGCCATCCTCGTCGACTACGACGGCACCATCGCCACGACCGACGTCGGCGACGTCCTCATGGCTGCCTTCGTCCCTGGGGCCTGGGAGGCGGCTGCCGCCGCCTACGACGCCGGCCGGGCCGGATCGCGGTCGCTCATGACCCTCGAGATGGCCGTCTGTCGGGCGAGCCGGGACGAGATGCTCGAGCTCGCCCTCCGCCAACCCCACGACCCGACCTTCGCCGCCCTCGTGGCCCGGGCGCGGACGGCGGGTGCGGCCGTCGAGGTCGTCTCCGACGGCTTCGGCTTCTACGTTCGCCCGAACCTCGAGCGGCTCGGGGTCGGCGAGGTCACCGTCGTCACGAACGACGTCGTGTGGCGGGCTGGCCGGCCCGAGATGGTCTTCCCGAACGGCCATCCTGAGTGCTTCGTCTGCGGGACCTGCAAGCGCCGGCGGGTCCTCGCCCACCAGGCCGTCGGCCGGCGGGTCGTTTTCGTCGGGGATGGCCACAGCGACCGCTACGCGGCCGGCTACGCCGATGTTGTCTTCGCCAAGGGCTCCCTCGTTGGGCTCTGCGAGACGGCTGGCTGGGCCTACCGACCCTGGGGCACCTTCCGGGACGTCGAGGCCTGGCTGGCCGAGGTGATCGACGCCTGGCGGCGCGATCCGGAGAGCCTGCCGCCACCGGTCCGCCGGCCCTACTACTGCGGCCCCGAGGTGTGGGGTCCGGGGCGGACCGACCCGGGGTAAGGCGCGTGGGCGAGGGAGCCTCCGGTCGTCGCAGGGTCCGGCCCCGCCCTCCGGAACGAGCCCCGCCCTCGCGAACGAGCCCCGCCCTCCGGAACGAGCCCCGCCCTCGCGAACGAGCCCCGCCCTCCCGAACGAGCCCCGTCCTCCGGAACGAGCCCCGTCCTCCGGAACGAGCCCCGTCCTCCGGAACGAGCCCCGTCCTCCCGAGCCGGCCGAGCGCAGATCCTCGCTTGCGCCGCCCGGCCACGATCGAGTAGCATGGCAAAAACCCCCGGAGGAACCAGATCGATGGCGACGTATGTCTTCGTGACCGGAGGCGTCACCTCCTCGCTCGGCAAGGGCATCACCGCCGCCAGCATCGGTCGGATCCTCAAGGCAAGGGGCCTCCGGGTCTCCATCCTCAAGCTCGATCCCTACATCAACGTCGATCCGGGGACGATGTCGCCGTACCAGCACGGCGAGGTCTTCGTCACCGACGACGGAGCTGAGACCGACCTCGACCTCGGCCATTACGAGCGCTTCATCGACGAGAACCTGACCCAGCTCTCGAACGTCACGACGGGCCGCATCTACCAGGCCGTCATCGCCAAGGAGCGGCGGGGTGACTACCTCGGCGGCACGGTCCAGGTCATCCCCCACATCACGAACGAAATCAAGGAGCGGATCGTCCGGGTCGCCACCCACGGTGAGGCGGACGTCGTCATCGTCGAGGTCGGGGGCACCGTCGGCGACATCGAGAGCCTGCCCTTCCTCGAGGCGATCCGCCAGATGCGGAAGGACGTCGGCCGCCGGAACGTCCTCTACGTTCACGTCACGCTCCTGCCCGCCCTTGCGGCGACCGGCGAGCTGAAGACGAAGCCGACCCAGCACTCGGTCAAGGAGCTCCGGGGGATCGGCATCCAGCCCGACGTCATCGTTCTCCGCTCGGACTACCCGGTCAGCGACGAGATCCGCGAGAAGATCGCTCTGTTCACCGACGTCGACGTTGAGGCGGTCATCCCAGCCCAGACCGCGGAGACGATCTATGCCGTCCCCCTCCAGTTCGAGGCCGCCGGGCTCGGTCGCCTCATCGTTCGCGAGCTCGGCCTCGGCGACCCCGAGGCGGCCCCGGACCTCGGCGGCTGGCGGGCCCTCGTCGACCGGATCCTGGCTCCGAAGCCGAGCCTCGAGGTCGCCCTCGTGGGGAAGTACATCGAGCTCCCCGACGCCTACCTCTCGGTCACCGAAGCCCTCAAGCACGCCGGCTGGGCCCACGGCGTCGACGTCCGGATCCGCTGGGTGAACTCCGAGCGTCTGGCCCCGGAGACCCTCGACGACGAGCTCGGTGGCGCCGCCGGGATCCTCGTCCCGGGTGGCTTCGGTCATCGGGGCATCGAGGGCAAGATCCTGGCGGCCCACTACGCCCGGACTCGGGGCGTGCCGTACCTCGGGCTCTGCCTCGGCCTCCAGTGCGCCGTCATCGAGTTCGCTCGAGCGATCCTCGGCACCCAGGACGCGAACTCGACGGAGTTCGACATGTTCACCGCCCACCCGGTCATCGACTTCATGCCCGACCAGCGGGAGCTCGAAACGAAGGGGGGCACGATGCGCCTGGGGCTCTACCCGGCCCGCCTCACGCCTGGCTCGAAGGCGATGGCAGCCTACGGGCAGGAGATCGTCTACGAGCGCCACCGCCACCGCTTCGAGGTGAACAACCGCTACCGCTCGCTCCTCGAGGAGCACGGGATGCTCCTGTCAGGGCAATCGCCGGACGGCCGGCTCGTCGAGATCATCGAGCTCCGCGATCATCCCTGGTTCGTGGCCAGCCAGTTCCATCCCGAGTTCCGGTCGCGACCCGAGCGGCCGCATCCGCTCTTCGCCGGCTTCGTGGCGGCGGCCATCGAGCGCTCGGGGCTCGGGGTCGGGGTTCCGGCGGGCGTTCCCGTCGCCTGAACCGGCTGGCGTTCCCGTCGCCTGAACCGGCTGGCGTTCCCGTCGCCTGAACCGGCTGGCGTTCCCGTCGCCTGAACCGGCTGGCGTTCCGAGTCCGCCTCAACCATCGCTCTCGTCTTGACCCCGTCACCGGCCGCCCACCTTCGCCGAGGCGCTCCCTCGTCCGTTCGGCGATCGGTCGGCTCGTCCCCCACCCGTCCTCGCCCCGGCCGCGCCTTCGAGGGGGCGGGGCGCCCGCGAGGGCCGGCATAGAATGGACGCCGCTGGCCTGCTCGGGCCAGCCCGCCACGAGGACTCGGAGTGAGCTCATGAAGATCTTTCTGGACACAGCCGACATCGACGAGATCCGGACCGCCGCCCGCTGGGGCGTTCTCGACGGGGTCACGACGAATCCCACCCTCTACGCCCGGGTCGGCGGGGCTTCTTACGAGGCAATCCTCCAGGAGATCTGCCGGATCACGAGCGGGCCGGTCTCGGCCGAGGTCGTCGCCGACGACGTCGACGGCATGCTCGACGAGGCGCGCCACTATGCCGCCCTCGCCCCGAACATCGTCGTCAAGATCCCGATGAGCGAGACCGGTCTCGAGGCGATCAGCCGCTGCAAGGCCGAGGGGATCAAGACGAACTGCACCCTCATCTTCACCGCCAACCAGGGGCTCCTCGCAGCAAAGGCCGGAGCCTCGCTCCTCTCGCCCTTCGTCGGTCGCCTCGACGACGTCAACGAGGAGGGGATGATCGTCGTGCGCGAGCTCGCCGAGATCGTCGCCATTCACGAACTGGATGCCGAGGTGCTCGCTGCCTCGATCCGCCACCCGCGCCACGTCACGGAGGCCGCCCTCGCCGGTGCCCACATCGCGACGGTCCCCTTCAAGGTCCTCCAGCAGATGGTCCGCCATCCCCTCACCGACAAGGGGATCGTCCAGTTCAAGAAGGACTGGGAGGCGGCTCGGGCCGCCCTCGCCGCGAAGCAGGGCGACTGAGTCTCGGCCGTCGGGTTGCGGGCCCCGGAGCCTCCCGGGATGACGGACTCGGCGGCGGCTGCCGCGCATTCCCCAACCGAGGGTTCCAGAACGGAGGCCCGCTCGCCGGGGGCCGATCCCCTCGGTGTCGTCGCGCCGGAGCTCCTCATCGTCGGCGGCGCCCTCTCGGTCCAGGTCAGCGCTGGGCTCGCCGCCCAGCTCATCGCCGGCCACGGCGCCCTGGCGGTCGTGGCGATGCGGACGCTCTTTTCGGCCGCCGTTCTCCTTGTCCTCCGCCGAGGGCTCCCGTTGCCGCCAGCGAGTCTCCCCGACCGACGCCGGGCGATCCTGGGTGCGGTCGGCCTCGGGCTGACGCTGGCTGCGATGAACACCGCCTTCTACACCGCCCTCGGTCGGATCCCGCTCGGGGTGGCCGTCACGATCGAGTTCACCGGGCCCCTCGCAATCGCCATCCTCGGTCGACGGCGACCCCTCGACCTCCTCTGGGTCGTCCTCGCTGCGGGCGGAATCTGGGTCCTCGCCGGCGGGCGGCTCAGCGCTGGAGACAACCTCGGCGTCGTGGCCGCCTTCGTGGCCGGCATATGCTGGGCGGCCTACATCCTCGTTGGCGGTCGAGTCGCGAGGGCGTGGCCGGGCGGGGACGCCCTGACGGCGGCCCTCGTCGTCTCGTCGGCCATCGTGGGGCCGCTGGCCGTCGGGCTCGGCCGCCTCCTCGAAGCGATGAGCCGACCGGAGGTCGTCCTCGCTGGGCTGGTCGTCGCCGTCTTCGCGAGCGCCGTGCCGTACCGCCTCGAGATTGCCGCCCTCGGACGGATGGCAGCCTCGACGTTCGGGGTCCTCATGAGCCTCGAGCCGGCCATCGCCGCCGTCGTCGGCCTCCTCGTCCTGGGCCAGGTGTTGACCGCGGCCGAAGTGGCGGCGATCGTGGCGGTGGCGACTGCCTGTGCTGGGGCGAGCTGGTCGGCCCGCCGGGTCGAGCCAGCCCCGGGGGAGCTCGAAGCAGGGTAGGGCAGGGGCCGGGTTCCGGTCAGCCGGGCCGCCTTGGGTCACGCTCACGCCGAACAGAACGCCGGTTCTCGCGCGCTCGTCGCCTAACGCGCCACCCTGGCCGAACGAAACGCGGCTCGGGGCTGGGCGCCCACCCTCGCGTGACACTCACGCCGAACAGAACGGCCATCCGTTCTGGGCGTCCGCCTCGAATGACACCCAGAGCGAACAGAATGCTTGTCCGGCTTCGCGGAGGCCCGTTTTGTTCGGCCACGGTGTCACCGTCGGCCCGCCGCGCGGCTCGGTTCCCGTTTTGTTCGGCCTGAGCGTCACCGCTGGCTGCGAGCAGGGAGGAAAGGGGGCCGCCAGCTCTGCCGCCTGCCGACCCAACGCCGACGAGCACGATCCCCGGCTCGCAAAGTGGGTCCCGCCCACGGATCTCTGCCACCGAATGATTTGACGAACGAAGCCCGCCCGACTATTCTCCACGCACCCCCACCCGGCCTGCGCCCTGTCCACGATTCCGCGCAAGCCCCTCACCGTGGGTTCCGCCACGCAGGTGACTCCAGCCCGATGCCCGGAAACGGCCCCGAACCGCGCGATCAGCGCTCCCGACGCCGACCTCGCCGCCGGCAGTCCACATCCCGTCTTCCAACGACCGACTACGACGAGCTCCTCGAGGCGGAGGCCGCTCGCGATCGGAACGATCTCGCTGCCGACGAGCTGCGAGCGATGAGCGTGTCGGAACTCCGCTCCGTCAGCCGCGAGCTCGACATCGAGCCCATGCCGAGCGAGCGGAAGGAGGACCTCGTCGATCAGATCCTCCAGCGCCAGACGGAACGAGCCGGCCTCGCCTACGCGACCGGCATCCTCGACATCGTCGAGGAGGGCTTCGGCTTCCTCCGACGTCACGGTCTCCTGCCGAGCCCGGATGATGTCTACGTCAGCTCCTCGCAGATCCGCCGCTACGGGCTCCGGATCGGCGACCGGATCAGCGGGGCCGTCCGGGCGCCGCGCGAAGGGGAAAAGTACTGGGGCCTCGTCCGGGTCGACTCCGTGAACGGTGTCGACGTCGAGACTGCCCGCCGTCGGCCCCACTTCAACGACCTGACGCCGGTCCATCCGAACGAGCTCATCAACCTCGAGTCGGATCCGAAGAATCTGAGCCAGCGGCTCGTCAACCTCGTCAACCCGATCGGCAAAGGCCAGCGCGCCCTCATCGTCAGCCCGCCGAAGGCCGGCAAGACGATGCTCCTCAAGAACATCGCGAACGGCATCACGGCGAACTACCCCGACATTCTCCTCATGGTCGCCCTCATCGGCGAGCGACCCGAGGAGGTGACCGACATGCGCCGCTCGGTGAAGGGCGAGGTCATCGCCTCCACCTTCGATGAGCCCACCGAGAACCACACCCACGTCGCCGAGATGGCCCTCGAGATCGCCAAGCGCCAGGTCGAGACGGGCCGCGACGTCGTCATCCTCCTCGACTCCATCACCCGCCTCGCTCGGGCCTACAACCTCGCCCTCCCGCCCTCCGGCCGAACCCTGTCCGGCGGCATCGATCCGGTCGCCCTCTATCCTCCGAAGCGCTTCTTCGGAGCGGCTCGGAAGATCGAGGAGGGCGGCTCCCTGACAATCATCGCCACCTGCCTCGTCGACACAGGGTCGCGGATGGACGACGTCATCTACGAGGAGTTCAAGGGGACCGGCAACAGCGAGCTCATCCTCGACCGGAAGCTCGCCGAGAAACGGATCTTCCCGGCCATCGACATCCTCCGCTCCGGGACCCGGCGGGAGGAGCTCCTCCTCGACGAGCCGACCCTCCGGATGGTGTGGACGATGCGCCGGATGCTCTCCGCCGTCGGAACGAACGAGGGGATCGAGCTCCTTCTCAACCGGATGGCCAAGACGCAGTCGAACGCCGAGTTCCTGGCCAGCCTCACGAAGAGTCTCGAAACGTAGGCACGGCCGTCCCTCGCCGGCCTCTGGCCGGCTGGGTTGCACGATCGGCCGGCGGTCTGCTAGGGTTGCGGCGATCGGTCACGCCCGAGTCCCCGCGGGCGCCTGCCAACACCTACCGACAACCGGGCCGGTTCTGCCGTCGACACCCCAGCGGCCGGGCCGCCCACGGACGAGGAGACCGTATTGCCGAACGCGTCGGTCGGCATCGACCGCCTCCGCGCCGTCCTTCGACGTGCCCGATCCGGCCAGTCGACCGCAGCCACCCGGTTCCACCGTCGCGCCGTCCGCTGGGCAGTCGCCCTGCGGCGCAGCTTCGCCTTTGGATCGCTCCAGCCCCAGCCGGGCGTCGCCGTCGTCCATCTCGCCCGTCGAATGCCCCTCGAGGCTCGGATCGAGCTCGAGATGGCTGTTTCCCATTTCGAATCGAGGCCCGGCGACGAAGGGACGTCATCGGTCGCCGGTCCGGGCGTCGTCTCCTCGCCTGCCTCGGGTCCCGGACCCACCCAACCGTCCGATTCCCTCCCGATCGCCGCATCGGCCCCGCGCGCTGACGCCGGAACGGCTCCCAGCGGGTCCCGCGTCCGCGGCGGGGGTCTCCCGGGCGGGCTGCCCAGAACGCCGCGATCCGCTCGTCGAGTCGGTCAGATCCGCGAACCCCTTCGCGCCGGGCGCCTGAGCCAGACCGTCCGCGGCGGCGCCATCGTCGGCGCGAGCCTTCCCGGCTTGCAGCGGTCCGCTCGACGGTTCCTTGGCGTGGCACGACGCGCCGTGAGCCACGAGCGGGCGGCGGCGACGGTGGTGGCTGCGATCGTCGTCTTCGCCTCCTTCGCTTCGGCCTTGCCGGCCTTCGGCGTCCCCCCGACGGGCGACGTCGGCGGTGCCGGGACGACGCCGCGGCTCGTCATCGGCGGCGGTGTCCTCGGTCCCCCAACGAGCGACACCTCGAAGGGAGACGCTCTCAGTGAGGCCGACGGCTGGGCAACCGAACCCCTCGATGGCGGAGCCTTGGGCGGGGCGGTCGACTCGGGGGTCCCGGTCGACGGCGGCCTCGGCTCCCCGAACGGCGGCTCCCCAAACGGCGGCTCCCCGAACGGCGCGACCGACCCGCTCGCCAGGCTTGCCGATCCCGAGGCATCGGCCGGCAGCGAGCAGCCAGCCGGTCCCTTCCTCGCCGATGGCACGCTCCTCAAGCCGGTCGCCGTCGACACCCTGGTTCCGGACGCCCGCGATCGAATCGTCCTCTATCGCGTCCAGAGCGGCGACACCCTGACGGGAATCGCCCGCCGCTTTGGGATCTCGATGATGACCCTCTGGTGGGCGAACGACTTGAAGTCGAAGGACGACCTTCACGTCGGCCAGGTCCTCCGGATCCCCCCGGTCGACGGCCTCGTCGTGACCGTCCAGGACGGCGACACCCTCGATGCGATCGCGGCGAAGACCGGCGTTTCGAAGGAGACCATCGCGGCCTTCAACGGTCTGACCGATGACGGCCTCGTCGTCGGCCAGACGCTCATCGTCCCCGGCGCCCGCGGCGCGCCGATCCCGACCCCGAAGCCGACGCCGCGGCCGGTCGGCCGGTCGACGAGCGGAACCGTCTCCGGACCGAGCCGCTACGGCGGCGGCGCGTTCGCCTGGCCGGTCGCCGGGGGTTTCATCAGCCAGTACTACCACTACAGCCATCCCGCCATCGACATCGCCGCCGATTACGGGACGCCGGTCCGGGCGGCGGCGGGCGGGACCGTCGTCTTCGCCGGCTGGAAGAGCAACGGCGGTGGCTACCAGGTCTGGATCTCTCATGGCTCGGGGCTCTACACCGGCTACTACCACCTGTCGGCGATCTCGGTCGGGCGAGGCCAGTCGGTGGCCCGCGGCCAGACGATCGGTCGCGTCGGCACCTCGGGGTGGGCGACCGGTCCCCACCTCCATTTCGAGGTCTGGCGCGGCTATCCGTGGGAGGCGGGGAGCAGTCGGGTCAACCCCCTCCTCTATCTCTGACGGATCGCCCTGCCGAAGCGCCCTGCCGAACGAGGCACGAGGGCTGCCCCGGCCTCTGGTCTGGCCCAGACCCCGGGCGTGCGACAATCGGGCCGATGTTCCTCGATGAGGTGACGATCTTCGTCAAGGCCGGCTCCGGCGGCGATGGGGCAGCGACCTTCCGCCGCGAGGCCTTCGTCCCGCGGGGCGGCCCCGACGGCGGCGACGGTGGTCGCGGCGGGTCGGTCTACCTCGAGGTCGATCCTGGCCTGACGACCCTCCGCGATTTCCAGTACCGCCATCATTTTCGGGCCGAGTCCGGTGGGCGAGGCGAGCGGCAGCGCCGCCACGGCAAGGCCGGACAGGATCTCGTCCTCCGGGTGCCGCCAGGGACGGCCGTCTTCGACGCCGAGACGGGAGCGCTCCTCGCCGATCTCGTCGCCGCCGGCCAGCGGGTCATGGTCGCCCGCGGTGGTCGGGGTGGCCTCGGCAACGTCCACTTTGCGACGGCGACTCACCAGGCACCCCGACACGCCCAGAAGGGGGAGCCCGGCGAGGAGCGGACCCTCCGCCTCGAGCTCCGGCTCATCGCCGACGTCGGACTCGTCGGGCTGCCGAACGCCGGCAAGTCGACCCTCCTCGCCGCTCTGACCGCCGCCCGGCCGAAGATCGCTCCCTACCCGTTCACGACCCTCGAGCCGAACCTCGGGGTCCTCGAGCTCGGCGAGGACGACCCGCGGCGGCCGACGATCGCCGACGTCCCCGGTCTCATCGAAGGAGCGAGCAGCGGTGCCGGCCTCGGTCATGCCTTCCTCCGGCACGTCGAGCGGACCCGCCTCCTCGTCCACGTCGTCGACGGGGCGGGGCGGGATCCGGAGTGGGATTACGGGGTCATCCGGAGCGAGCTCGAGGCCTACGACCCCGCCCTCCTTCGTCGACCGATCATCGTCGCCTTCAACAAGATCGACCTCCCCGAAGCGGTTCGGGCCTGGCCCGCCTTCGAGGCTGCCCGGAAGCGCGACGGTGTGTCGGTCGTCGCCATCTCGGCGGCCGTCGGGACCGGCCTCGAGGAGCTCCGCCGCCGACTCGGCGAGCTCCTGCCGTCGGCCGACGTCCTCGCCTTGCCGCCGGAGCCGGCCGGTGTCGTCGTCCATCGGCTCGAGGCCGCCGGCGATGCCTTCGCCTTCGAGCGGGAGCCCGACGGCGGCTTCCGGGTCCGGGGTCGACGGATCGAGCGGCTGACCGCCATGACAGATTTCGAGAACGAAGAGTCGGCCGCCCGTTTCCAGCGCGACCTCGAGCGGCTCGGCATCGACGCCGAGCTCCGCCGGCGCGGGATCGAGCCGGGTGACGTCGTCCGGATCGGGCGACTCGAACTCGTCTGGGAACCCGATGTCGGAGCCGAGGCGTCCGCCGCCTCGGGGAGGTCTCGGCCCGTCGCCGGTGACGGGGCCCGGAGCGGTGGCGTCGCTGGGCGCGAGGCTGGCGGGCTGGGTGGCCGGACTCGTCGGGAGCCGCGCGGACGGCAGGCCGGTGGGGAGCGGACCGGTCGGATGGAGCGGGGAGGCGGCGGGCGGTGACGCGGCGGCTCGGGGTCTTCGGCGGCACCTTCGATCCGATCCATTACGGCCATCTCGCCATCGCCGAGGAAGCCCGGGAAGCCCTCGGCCTCGAGCGGGTTCTCTTCGTTCCGGCAGGCGCGCCGCCGCACAAGCAGGATCGGCCGACGAGCCCCGCCGTCCACCGGGCGGCGATGGTCGCGGCGGCGATCGCCGACAACCCGGCCTTCGAGCTCTCGCGCGTCGAGCTCGAGCGACCGGGGCTCTCGTACACCGTCGACACGCTTCGGAGCCTCCGGGAGCGGGCGGTGGCTGCCGGGGGCGAGGCGGTCGAGCTCTGGTTCGTCCTCTCCGTCGAGGCGCTCCGGGAGCTGCCGACCTGGCATGAGCCAAGGCAGCTCGTCGGCCTCTGCCGCTTCGCCGTCGCCCCCCGGCCCGGGGTTGCCCGTCCCTCCCGACGCTGGCTCGTCGAGGCCTTCGGCACGGCCGAGCCCTTCGTCTTCCTCGACGGGCCCCACGTCGGGATCTCGGCCTCGGAGATCCGGGCCCGGGTCCAGGCGGGTCGGAGCATCCGCTATCTCGTCCCCCCGGCGGTCGCAGCGTACGTCGAGGCGCATCGGCTGTACGCTGGACCGGAGTGGTCCGGCAGCCCGAGGCGCCGGTCGGCGCTTTCGGGTCTCGCCGGTGGCGGTCCGGCGTCGCTGGCCCGGAGGCGGAGCGAGCGGCGAAGGTCGTCCGTCGGGGCCGGCTCGCCGGCACGGGACGAGCTGGCCGAGACCGCCGGTCGGAGCGAGGCAACGATGGGATCGAGGACGTGATCGAGAAGGAGAGAGAGATCGCCGGCGAGGCAGCGTCGGTGGGGGAGGAGTCGGTGGACGACGAGGAGCGAGGCGCCGCTGGCCAGGGGGCGGGTGGACCGCAGCTCCCGCCGGGCGGGAGCGATTCGGAGCGAACGACCGCCGAGCTCGCCCGCCATGACGGTCTGCCAGGTCGGGCCGAGCCGGTCTCAGCCGGCGGTCGACTGCCGCTCGAGATGGCGCGGCGTATCGTCGAGCTCGCCGAGGACAAGAAGGCGGCCGACATCGTCCTCCTCGAGCTCGGCGCCCTGACGACCCTCGCCGACTACTTCGTCATCTGCTCGGGTGGCTCCGAGCGCCAGCTCGACGCCATCGCCGACGGCATCGTGGAAGGGCTTGCCGCTGAGGGGACGGAGCCGATCGGGCGCGAGGGGACCGCCGCCTCCCACTGGATCCTCCTCGACTACGGCGCCGTTGTCGTCCACGTCCTGGCACCACCGGAGCGGGACTACTACCAGCTCGAGCGGCACTGGTCCCGGGCACGGACGATCCTCAGGGTCCAGTAAAGGGTAGCCGGGACGCCGAGGCCACCGAGGCCTAGCTCCCGGCCTCGACCCGGCGTCGACGGCTTCCGTTCCTCCGGCTCGCCTCCCCGTCGACGCTCCGTCTGCCGCCACCGACTGCCGGACCCTGGGGCTCGCCGCCGCCAGGGACCGCCGCGCCTCCCGCAATCGGCGCACTCGCTGCCGTCAGCCGTACTCTCCCGGCCTCGGTACCGACGGGTCATGGGCGCCACCCCGCCGGCTGCCTAGGATGCGCTCAGATCGAGCGTCGACGACGCTCGTTAGCGAGGCCCGACGAGACCGAGATGCCCAGCCCGAATGAGCGCTGTCCGCGCTGCTTCCGCCGCCTCATCGTCAGCCGCTTCGACACGACCTTCCGGCTGCCCGATCGAACCGAGCGGCTCTGTTTCGGGATCCCCGGCGGGCTCTGCGAGGCCTGCTCGCAGCTCTACATCGAGCCGGAGCTCCTCGAGCTCCTCGATCTCGGCGAGGGCCGCTGCGTCTTCGCCATCGAGAGCGACCTCGTCCTCCAGGAGCAAGCCTGGTCGAGCGCGGAGTAGCGCGTCACGACCCGGCTCGACCGCTCATCCCGGGCGTCTCGCTTCCTCCCCGGGCGGGCCGGCCTCGGCCTCGGCCGCGCCGGGGGCGCCGAAGGGGGCGGCGCGAGCTCACGGCCCCCCGTCTCGGGGCGCGACGGCATCGAGGAGCCAGAGGGCGACGGCCAGCCGCTGCTGTCGTTCCGTCGCCGGTGGGACGTTCTTGAAGCGAAGGTCGAGGGCGAGGAGGCCCTCGAGGGCCGCCTCGAGCTCGGCGAGGCTCCAGCGAGCAGCCTGCTCGGCGAGGCGCTGGGCCCGGTACGGTTTCAGCTTCAGCTGCCGGACGAGGTGCGCGGCGGTCGCGCCGGCGGCGAGGGCGGCCTTCACCTCGACGAGGTCTCGGAGGCGCCGGTGGAGCTGGGCGACGAGGAGCGGCGGCGGCGTCTCCTCGACGAGCCGATCGAGGAGGACGAGGGCGCCCGGCCGGCCGGCCGAGCCCCGGAGCCGTCGCTCGGCGAGGGCGTCGAGGGCGGCCCAGGTCGAGGTCGGGATCGCCTCGGCGACGAGGGCCCGGACGTCCTCGACCCGAACCGGCGCCGAGCCACGGTAGTAGCCGAGCTTGTCGAGCTCGATGCTCGCCAGGCGCGCCATGCCGCGCCGGTCGACGTCGCCCTCTCTGACGAAGGCCCCGACCCGGGTCGCCAGCTCGGCCGCGGCAGCCGGCTCGAGACGGATCCCGCGCTCCCGGGCACGTTCGAGGAGCCAGCTCGTCATCGTCCCCTCGGTTCGGGCCCGGAAATCCTTCGTCTCGCCACCGTGCTCGGCGACCGCTGCCCGGAGTGCTTCGAGAACCGACGATGGTCGGCTGCCGGGTGCCCGAAGGTCGACGATGGCCAGGGCGTTCCCGGTGGCGACGCTGTCGAGGAGCCGGCCGATGCGGTCGGCTCGCCGGGCGGCTGAGCGATCGGTGACGAGCTGCCCAGCGTCACGAAGGATGGCGATCGTCCCGCCCTCGAAGAGGGCCGCCGAGCCGAGGCGAGCGCTGACCTCGTCGAGGGTCACCTCGCTCCCCGAGATGCGCCAGCGCTCGAGTTGGGGGCCGGGGCCGGCGACCCGCCGAGCGAGGGTGGCCACCGCTTCCTCGAGGGCGTACTCGTCGTCGCCGCTGTAGAAGCCGATCGGCGCGGTCGGGCCTCGGCTCGGAGCCCGCGTCACGTCGCTCGGTCGCCGGCTCGGCCTCTCGCTCCGTTCCCGATCGGCCAGGGTGTCTCCGGAGGTGCTCACGACGTCCTCCCCAAGGGGCGTGGGCCCGGGCGGAGCCCGACAACGGACTCCGGCCGGGAGCCGCGCTCGAGGTTGTCGAGGCGCTCGCTGGCACCGCGCGAGGGTGCTCGGCAGTGGCGTCCGATACCGCGGCTCGATCCCCCGCCGCAGGCTTCGACCGACGCTCGCAGACAGGAGGCGGCTCGCGTCGGCGGCCGGTGTGCCGGACGGCGGGGGTCGTCGATCATCAGGGCGGCCGGCCCGGGGGGCATCATCGCCGCGATCGTACCCGATCCCGATCGCGCGCCAGGGGCGGGCAGGCGACGATTCGGTTCGCCTCGGAAGGAGGCCGGCCTTCGTCGGCGCCGCCTCCAGGGGGTCGAGCGAGGCCGGCTCCGGAGCGGGGTCCATCCCCATCGTTGCCGCTCCGGGCGTCGGAGGAGCGAGGCCGAAGATGTTGACCCCGGCTGCCGAATGGACCTCGACGAGGCCGGGTCGGAAGACGACCTCGACGGTCCCGGCCAGGTCGGTCCGGAAAACCACCGCGCCGGCGGTGCGGAGCCGGTCGAGCGTCTCCGGTGCCGGATGGCCGTACGGGTTGTCGGCGCCGACGGAGACGACGGCGACGGTCGGGCGGGTCGCGTCGAGGAGCCCTGCCGTCGTCGCCGTTCGGCTTCCGTGGTGGGGGACCTTCAGGAGGGCGACCCTGGGCAGCCCCCGGGCGACGAGCTGCGGATCGACGTCCTCCTCGATGTCTCCCGGGAGCAGGAAGCGGTGTCCGGCTGCTGCCCCGAGGAGGACGATCGACGCATCGTTCACCTCGCTCCCCGAAGCGGGCGCCGTCGGCGGCACCGTCCCGGCCACGGGCCAGAGGACGTCGAAGGCGATCCCGTCGACGGTCAGCCGGTCCCCGGCCGCCGCGACGGCGACCCGCCGGTCTCCGCGGAGCAGCCCGGCCAGGGTCGTGGCAGCGGGTCCGGAGCCCGCCATGCCGTTCGTCAGGATCGCCCCGATCCGGTAGCGGGCCAGCAGGGTCGGCAGCCCAGCGACATGGTCCTCGTGCGGGTGGCTCACCACGACGATGTCGAGGCGGCGGTCCCAGGGCGGGAGCCTGGCGTCGAGGAGGCGGAGCAGGCGGGCTGGATCCGGCCCGGCGTCGACGAGGAGACGGCCGCCCTGGCCGCCCTCGACGAGGATGGCGTCACCTTGGCCCACGTCGAAGATGACGACCGTTGGGTTTCCGGAGGGGCGGTAGGCTGCGGCGAGGACGAAGGCGACGAGGGGGACGACGCCGGCAACGGCGATCGCCTTCCGGCGCAGCCGGCGGCCTGGGCCACGGGACCCGATCGCTGGACGGCCGCCGCCGTGTCGATCGGCCGGAACGGGCGGGTGGGGTTCGGTGGGCTGGCCGCCACGACGCCGGGCGAGGATCGCCACGACGACGGCTGCGGCCGTAGCGGCGAGGGCTTCGATGGGTTCGGGGACAACGAGGCTGGCAAAGGGGACAGCGGCCGCGAGCTCCGCCGTCGCGACGACGACCCGGAGGACGAGCCAGGCCGGCAGCCCGACGACGGAGGCGACGACTGGCCCGAGGAGCCTGGGCCCGAGGAGACTGGACAGGATGCCGCCGACGAGAGCGATGCCGGCGAGCCCCATCGCGAACGGGACGAGCGGGACGACGACGATGTTCGCCAGCGGGGCGACGAGCGAGATGCGGCCGAAGGCTGCGACGATGATCGGTAGGGTCGCGAGCTGGGCAGCGAGCGAGACGCCGAGGGTCTCGGTGAGCCAGCCGGGGAGGCGCCCACCGGTCAGGGCGGTGAGCCGCTCCGAGATCGGCGCCCCCCAGCGGATGAGCCCCGCCGTCGCGGCCGCGGAGAGCTGGAAGCCCGGCTCGATCGCCCAGGCGGGATCGACGAGGAGGAGCCCGACGACGGCCACCGCGAGGGCTCCGGAAGCCCGGGTCGCCCGACCCGAGAGGCCGGCGAGGAGGACGACGAGGGCCATCGTCGCCGCCCGGACGACCGAGGCCGAGGGCCCGACGAACGCGACGTAACCGACGACGGCTGCGATCGTCAGCAGGAGCCGCTCGGCGCGACCGGCCCGCCGCGCGAGGGCGCCGACGGCGGCGCCGACGATGGCGATGTTCCAGCCCGAGATGGCGACGATGTGGCTAAGCCCGGCTGTGGCGAAGTCGGCAGCGACGCCCCGGTCGACGCGCTCCCGGAGGCCGACGAGGATGCCGGCTGCGAGACCGGCTTCGGGTTCTGGGATCGCCCGGGCGAGGGCGTCGGCGGCGCCAGCCCGGGCGTCGGCGAGGAGCGCGTCCAGCGACGCCTGCTGCCCGAGGCGTTCGTTGGTCCGAACCGTGACCGAGCCGGCGAGGCCGCTCCGGCGGAGGTAGTCGCCGTAGGGGTTCGGCGGCGGGAGCTGGAGTCGACCGTCAAAGCGGAGGACGTCGCCTGGGCGGACCCTCGGCTCGGGTGGAAGGTCGACGAGGATCTCAGGGCCGTCGGACCCCAGGCCGACGACGACGCGCTGGCGACCCTCACGGGGTGCGGCGAGGGTCTCGACGACGCCGACCCAGGGTCCCTCGCCCGCCGGCAGAGGCGGTGGCGGCCGCTCCGTCGCGAGGGCGATCCGGCCGAGGATCAGCCCGACGCCGAAGAGGATGAGACCCGCCCGACCGAAACCTCGGCTCGTCCGCCCGACCGCGAGGCAGAGGAGCCCGACCGCGACCCAGCCGAGAGCCACGGCGAGTCCCAACGGCGGACGGAGCTGCATGTCGAGGGCAGCAGCCGCGACGGCGCCAGCCAGGGTGCCGACGGCGAGCCAGCCGATCCTGGGCATCGACGCAGGTGGCTCAGCGGACGGTGACGAGGTCCCGGATCTTCTCGAAGGTCGCCGCCCCGACGAGCTTCCGGGTCCGGAGCTCGTCGACGGACGTGAAGCGAGCCTCTTCCCGTGCAGCGACGATCTTCGCTGCCGTCACCGGCCCGATCCCCGGGAGAGCCTCGAGCTCGGCAGCTGTCGCCCGATTGAGATCGAGGCGCGTCTTGGCCACCGGATCGCTCCCTCCACCGACGACCGTTCCGGCCTCCGTCGTCGGATCGTCCCGCGACGGCACCTGGATGTGGTCGCCGTCGGCGAGGCGGGCGGCCAGGTTCAGCTGTCGCGCGACTCGCTCGGTGTCGACTCGGGGGCCGAATCCGCCGGCGGCGGCAATGGCGTCGGCGACCCGGCTGCCCGCGGGGAGGCGGACGATGCCCGGCCGGCGGACCGCACCGCCGATGTCGACAATGATCTCCTCGCTCGTGGGCGGCGGTGCCCCGCTCGCGGCGGCCATCGTCTCGATCCGGACCGCCGGCTCGTTCGTCCCGGCGAGGAGGAACGACCCGGCGGCGAGAAGGAGCGCGATGGCGGTCGCGAGGCCGAGGAGCCAGCGTTCCCGACCTTCTGACGGGCCTCGACCCCTCTCCGTCGCCCTCGGCGGGGGAGCTGGAGTCGAGGCCGTGGCCGACGTCGATGGCTGATCGAGGACGCGCCACGGAGGAGGCTCTTCGCGGCCGGTCATGTCACCCTCCCGGCGGGCTCGAGGCCCCGGCGGAGGGCCGACGGTCGAGGTTCGAAGGAAGACGTCCGACCGCGGCGGGGGCACGACCGCTGCGGGCGGACGTCTCGCCGAGACGCTAGTCGGGCCCGCTTAGCGCTGACTTATCTGCAGTGGCGCTGCAGGCTTCCCGGGAAGCTCCGACCCCCAGGTCGACGACGGGCGGCGAGCCACCACTGGCCGCGTGTCACCACGGGCCGCATGTCCACCACGGGCCGCTTGCCACCATGGGCGGGGCCACCCGGGCCCACCCCCAGATCCTTCAGAGCTGTGCCCAGGGGACCCAGCGGCTGCCGTCCCAGAAGCGGTGCCAGATCCGGCCGTCCCGACCGGGCGCGAAGACGTCGATCCGATCGGCTCCCGACGAGGCGGCAGCCGGCTGGCCGTCCGGATCGAGCTCGCCGCCCAGGCTCTCCCAGGGATGCCAGGCCGTCCCGTCCCAGTAGCGGTCCCAGAGCTGACCGTCCGGGAAGATGGCGAAGACTTCGAGTTCGTCGCGGGCCCAGGCAGTCACGGCCGGGCCGGAGGCGAGGGTCCCGCCGAGGGAATCGGCCGGCGACCACCCCTCACCATCTCCGGCGCGATGCCAGAGCACGCCGTCCCCGTCGACCCAGAAGAGATGGAATCGATCCTCGGCCGACGACACCGCTGCGAGTCGCTTCACCCGATTACCCTCCGTCGCTCCCATGCTGTCCGATTCCTGCGTCGGCCGCCTGCCTGCGGCTCGCGACCTTCGACCGTGCCCCCCGGGGGTACCCGCAGCGGATCGCCAGACCGAGACCTCAGTCACACCGCTCGCGCGGAGAAGCGCGCGGCCTCGGCAGCCCGCACCCGTTCGGCGATCGTCAGCCGAACGAGCCGGTCCTGATCCCACATCATCGCTCATCCCTCGATCGTGGGCTGACCCCGCCGACCGATCGGCGCCGCTCGGCTGAGGTCGAGCGCTGCGGACCCGGACCGGCGGACGCTCCTGCGGCTCAGGAGCGAAAGCTCAGCTCCTGCAGCTCGGGAGCGAAAGCTCAGCTCCTGCGGCTCAGTTCCTGCGGCTCAGTTCCCGCGAGGCGGACGCTGCGGCTCAGCTCCCGCGCTCGAGCCTCGGCTTCACCTCGGTCACGAGCCGGACCATCGACTCCTCGTCGTGGGGCGCCGGAAAGCCGGCGATGAAGTGCCGGTAGCCGATCTCGAGATACGGCGCCAGCTTCTCGGCCACGTCCTCCGGCGTCCCGACCGGCTGGTCCTCCCAGAGCCGTGCCCGGCCATTGTGCTCGAAGATCGCCCGGAAGACCCGCTCCGCCTCGGTCCGACTGTCGCGGATGACGACGGCCCCGATGCCCGTCGTCCGCTCGATCTCGCGATGGTCGCGACCGACCGCCTCGCAGTGCTGCCGAAGGATCGCTTCCTTGCGCCGGACGTTCTCGATCCCGCCCCCGACGTTGTTCATATCGGCCCAGCGGGCGACGAGTTTGAGCGTCACCCGCTCGCCGCCACCGCCGATGAGGAGGGGCAGGTGGGGCTGGATCGGCGGCGGCAGGTTCCGCGTCGCCCGGCTCGTGTACCGCGGTCCGGTGGCCGTCGGCTCCGTCCCGTCGAGCATGCCGCGCATGATCGGCAGCGCTTCCCCGAGCCAGCGAAGCCGCTCCGGGAAGCCGGACCCGAACTCGATCCCGAAGGCGACGTGCTCCTCCTCGAACCAGGCCGCCCCGATCCCGAGGATGGCCCGACCTCCGGAGAGGTGATCGAGGGTCGTCGCCATCTTCGCCACGAGGGCCGGGTTCCGGAACGTGTTCGCCCCGACCATGAGCCCGATCCGAATCCGGTCCGTCGCGGCCGCCCAGCCGGCGAGGACGAGCCAGCCCTCGAGGATCGGACCCCGCGAGTCGCCGACGATCGGATAGAGGTGATCCCAGGTCCAGAGGGTGTCGTAGCCGAGGCGATCGGCTCGGATGCCGGCCTCGCGGAGGCTCGGCCAGTCGGTGTACTGGTTCCAGCAAAGGGCGCCGAACTTGATTGTGTCCATGGGTCGAGGATAGCGGCTGAGACCTGATCGTCCGCCGCCAGGCGGACCCTCGGGAGGGGGCCAGCCGGCCATCGACAAGGGGCCATCTCCCTCTCATCATCAGACTGGCGAGGAGCTGGAATGGGGGAGGACCGGTCGGGCCCCGCTGTTCCGGTCCGCCCGCGGGGGTCCCGACCGCTTCGATCGGAACGACCAAAAGGAAGCACACCACCTTTCCGGAGCCGACCACCGGAGCCGACCGCAACGGATCTCGAGCAACGAGGATTGCTGCGATGATCAGTCCGACCACGACGATCCTGCCCCGCCGCGCCGAGGACCGCGCTTCCGACGTCTATCGCCTCGGTCGCCATCCTCTCGACCCCATCTTCCGCCCCCGATCGGTCGCTGTCATCGGCGCCACCGAGAAGGAGGGGAGCGTCGGCCGAACCGTCCTCTGGAACCTCATTTCAAGCCCCTTCGGGGGGACCGTCTTCCCCGTCAACCCGAAACGGTCGAGCGTCCTCGGCGTCAAGGCCTACCCGACCCTCGCCGCCATCCCCGACCCCATCGATCTCGCCGTTATCGTCACGCCGGCCGAGACCGTACCGGGGCTCATGGAGGAGTGCGCGGCCGCCGGCGTGCGGGGGGTCATCATCATTTCGGCCGGCTTCAAGGAGGTGGGTCCCGCCGGGGCCGCCCTGGAGGCTCGCGTCCTCGAGATCGCCCGCCGGGCCCGGATCCGCGTCGTGGGACCGAACTGCCTCGGGGTCATGAACCCGATTTCGGGCCTCAACGCGACCTTCGCGGCCGGGATGGCGAGGGCTGGCTCCGTCGGCTTCGTCAGCCAATCGGGCGCCCTCCTGACCGCCGTCCTCGACTGGAGCGTCCGCGAGGGGGTCGGCTTTAGCTCCGTCGTCTCCCTCGGCTCGATGCTCGACGTCGGCTGGGGCGACGTCATCTACTACCTCGGCGACGATCCGAACACCCAGAGCATCGTCATCTACCTGGAGACGATCGGCGACGCCCGCTCCTTCCTCTCGGCTGCCAGAGAGGTCGCCCTGACGAAGCCGATCATCGTCATTAAGCCCGGCCGGACCGCCGAGGCCGCCCGGGCCGCGGCTTCCCACACCGGCTCGCTCACCGGCTCGGACGAGGTCCTCGCCGCCGCCTTCCGGCGGGTCGGCGTCCTGCGGGTCGATCGGATCAGCGACCTCTTCGGGATGGCCGAGGTCCTCGCCAAGCAGCCGCGCCCGGCCGGACCGCGGCTGACCATCGTGACGAACGCGGGTGGTCCGGGGGTCATCGCCACCGATGCCCTCGTCGGCGGCGGTGGCCGGCTCGCCGAGCTCGGCCCAGAGACGATGGACGCCCTCGATGCCGTCCTCCCGTCGACCTGGAGCCACAACAACCCGATCGACATCATCGGCGACGCCTCGCCCGAGCGGTACGCGAAGGCCCTCGAGATCGCCGCCCGCGATCCGAGCTCGGACGGCCTCCTCGTCATCCTCACCCCCCAGGCGATGACCGACCCGACCCGGACGGCCGAGGCCCTGACCACGTACGCCCGGATCGATGGCAAGCCGGTCCTCGCCTCCTGGATGGGCGGTGCCGAGGTCGAGGCCGGGGCGACCATCCTCCGCCGAGCCGGGATTCCGACCTTCGACTACCCGGACACGGCGGTCGAGATGTTCAACTACCTCTGGCGCTCGACCCAGGATCTGCGAGCGCTCTACGAAACGCCGTCCCTCCCGGCCGACGAGGAGCGGGTCGTCGACCGGAGCCGGGCGGCGGTCGTCATCGAGGCGGCCCGAGCTGCCGGTCGGACGCTCCTGACCGAGGTCGAGTCGAAGGAGGTCCTCTCCGCCTACGGGATCCCGATCACCGAGACGCGGGTCGCCCGAACCGAGGAGGAAGCCGTGGCTGCTGCCGAGATCCTCGGCTATCCCGTCGTCCTCAAGCTCTACAGCCACACGATCACCCACAAAACCGACGTCGGCGGGGTCGTCCTGAACCTGCCCGACGCGGGTGCCGTCCGGGCGGCCTTCCGGCGGATCGAGACCTCGGTGGCCGAGCGGCGTGGCCGGGAGCACTTCGAAGGGGTGACCGTCCAGCCGATGATCAACTACACCGGCTACGAGCTCATCCTCGGTTCGTCCATCGACGAGCAGTTCGGGCCGGTCCTCCTCTTCGGCATGGGTGGGCAGCTCGTCGAGCTCTTCCGGGACCGAAGCCTCGGCCTACCGCCGCTCAACACGACCCTCGCCCGGCGGATGATCGAGCGGACGACGATCTCGAAGGCCTTCGCCGGGATCCGCGGCCGCCGACCGATCGATCAGGCTGCCCTCGAGCAGCTTCTCGTCCGCTTCAGTCTCCTCGTCGTCGAGCAGCGCTGGATTCGGGAGATCGACATCAACCCGCTCCTCGCCTCGCCCGAGCGGTGCATCGCTCTCGACGCCCGGATCGTCCTCCACGACCCGGACGTCACCGAGGCCGATCTGCCGCGGCTCGCGATCCGGCCCTACCCGCGCCAGTACGTTGGCACCTGGACGGCGGCCGACGGGACGGTGTTCGTCATCCGGCCGATCCGCCCGGAGGACGAGCCGGCCATGGTTCGCTTCCACGCCGCGCTCTCCGAGGCGACGGTCTACGCGCGCTACTTCGCCCACCTCGGGCTGACCGAGCGGATCGCCCACGAGCGGCTCGTCCGAATCTGCTTCAACGACTACGACCGCGAGATCGCGCTCGTCGTCGAGCGACGGGATGCCTCGCCGGGCGAGGCAGAGATCGTCGCCGTCGGGCGGCTCTCGAAGGCACATGCCATCCCGGCCGCGGAGTTCGCCATCCTCGTCGCCGACCGCTGGCAGCGGCGGGGGATCGGGACGGAGCTGCTGCGGCGTCTGGTCGGCATTGCCCGGGACGAGGGGCTGGAGCGGATCTGTGCCGAGATGCTCGCCGACAACGTTGGGATGCGGCGCATCGCCGAGCGGGTCGGCTTCCGGATCGACGAGCAGGCGGGCGACGGCACGCTCCACGCCGAGCTGGAGCTCTAAGGGTCGCGGTCGCGCTCGCTTGCCGCCTCAGCCTCACGGCTCGGGTCCCATTCCGGCCGCTCCGTCGCCGCCTCGGACGCCGCGTGACGCTCTGAGCGAACAGAACGCCCCTCCGTCGCCGCCTCGGACGCCGCGTGACACTCTGAGCGAACAGAACGCCCCTCCGTCGCCGCCTCGGACGCCGCGTGACACTCTCAGCGAACAGAACGCCGGTTGGCCGCTCCGTCAACGCCCGTTCTGTTCGCCCAGAGTGGCATCCCGAGCGAGCCCCGGCCGGGAAGCCCCGTTCTGTTCGCCCAGAGTGGCATCCCGAGCGAGCCCCGGCCGGGAAGCCCCGTTCTGTTCGCCCAGAGTGGCATCCCCGGCGAGCCCCGGGCGGGAAGCCCCGTTCTGTTCGCCCAGAGTGGCAGAAACCGCGGCCGACGCCCGCCCGGCGCCTCCTCGGCGGCCGCGACCCG
>JBHORA010000108.1:0-8840 GCA_042408535.1 Chloroflexota bacterium
CCCCGTTCGGTTCGTCTCGCGCGCCGTCAGAGCCCCAGGGCCCGTTCCTCCCGGAAGGGCCGCCAGAGCTTCTTCTTCGCCTCGACGGAGAAGATGTGGCGCATGGCCGGCATCCTACGCGATTGCACCCGGTCGCGCAACTCTTTCTGTCAGAAGCACGTCCGTGCCCGGCGCACCTTCTTGCGGCGAGGTGCAGCGCGCTGCGGGTGAGGACTCAGCCCTTGGCGCCCTCCGGGCTTGGGTCGGGCGACCCGCGGATCGAAAACGGTTGCACTCCACCAGAACTTTGCAGTCACGGCCACCACAGAGACGACGCGTCCGACTTAGAGACGGAACGTTTGGTAGCAGCGACAGAGACGAGGCGAGCCCCGCGAGCTTTGGCAAGACCCCGAGACAAGGGAGCGGAGGCTCGCCGATGGGCGCCTCCGCTCCCAAGAGGTCGAAGATGGCCGCTTACCGAGCCCGCATGGCGCCGAGGCGCCGGATGAAAGCGACGGCGATCACGGCCGCGGCGGCAAGCAGCGCAGCCAGGACGATCGGCGGGGGCATCGAGGCTCCGCCGGTCGCAGCCGTGTCTGTGGCCGGTGGGGCGACGGCGTCGATCGCAACGAGCGCCCTGAGTGCGTTGCCGCCGAGCGGCTCGGACGCGGCTGAGCCGATGGCAAAGACGCTGTAGGCCCGACCGGACTCAAGGTCGAGCGGATCGAGGTCGAGGGCAACGTCAGTCGTCCCGGTGGGGCGAAGCTCGAGGTCGTACCTGCCGGGCGCGAGGGTGAGATAGCCCGTGGCGTTCGGATAGGCCAGGTTCATCACGATCGCGCCACTCGGCTCTGCGCCATCCGGCGCGACGTCGACGGCTGGCGCGTCGGGGCTGAGGTGGACAACTCGGACCTTGACCTTGCCGGCGGTTGGCTGGGGATCGTCGACGATGACCTTCGGAGCGATGGATGTCACCGGACCGATGGCCGCGATGGTGTAAGAGCGACCGGCCTCAAGGGTGATGGTGGTCTCGATGACGGCGGTTGTCGTGCCGGTCGGCGTCACCTTGATCTCGTGGTCACCTGACGGGACCGTCAGGTAGCCGGAGAGGCCTCCGAAAGGCACGTTCGTGAGGTCCGCGACGATCGCCCCGTCGAGGTAGACATCGACCGCTGGCGCGTCGGGCGAAGCATGGAGGACACGGATCCTTGACGCTTCCTGCCCCACGACCGTTGAGCCTGTAGCGGTCGCAAGGACCGCCGCAAGAAGTGAGGCGCGAACGAGTTGGCCTCGCATGGCTTGAACATGTCCTCGCCAAGAACGAAAGACGGTCATTGGAAGCGCGCTCCTTATTGCTCGGACGTCGTCAACCACTTGGCGAGGACCGGCAGCAGGATGACGGCCGCGACGCCCACGACGACGTAGATCACCGCCGAAACGGTGTTCGTCTCTCCGAATGAGGCGCCCGTAAGGGCCGCCACTAAGTCGAACCGGAAGAGTCCGACCAGAAGCCAGTTCAGCCCACCAACGATGACGAGCAAGAGGGCGAGGGCGTTGACGTATCGCATTCGGGCGACCTCCAGTTCTCAGCTTGTACAACCTTTGTACAAGTGTGATCGGATCGTACGGCGTCCATCCGTCGGTTGTCAAGCCCTTGTACAAGCGGTCTCTGCTATCCTTCGACACGCCATGTACACGATCAAGGAGGTCGCCGCCCGAACGGGACTGACCCCGGCTGTCATCCGTGCCTGGGAGCGGCGCTATGGGGTCGTCAGACCCGCTCGCTCGACGTCTGGTTACCGTTTGTACAACGATGCGGCGGTGGCCCGGCTGAGGACGATGCGGCGGCTCGTAGACGAGGGCTGGCTACCCTCGGAGGCGGCTCGGGTCATAGAGGTGGGTGAGGTAGCCCAGCTGTCCCATGGCGAGACGACGAGCCCCATCGAGTTTGCGGTTGCATCGAGAGTCGCCGGAGTCTTCGCTCTCGATTTCAAAAAGGAGCGAGCCGAGCTCGTCGAGCGGTTTGTCGAGGCCGCCGCAAGGCACGACGACGCGGAGCTCGAAACGATCCTCGACGAGATCGCTGCCCGCGGCCGCTTCGAGGCGATCGTCGACGACCTTCTTCTACCTGCGGCGGCGGCCCTTGGGGACGCCTGGGCGAGCGGCCACCTCGACGTCGGTGCCGAGCACGCGGCGAGCGCCGCCATTTACCGCCGCCTGGCGGCTGCCTTTCTGGCGGCCGCCGTCCCGGCTTCGGAGCGTCCCGTCCTCGTCGGGCTTCCACCGGGAAGTCGCCACGAGCTCGGCGCCCTCGCCTTCGCCGTCGCCAGCCGACGCCTCGGCCTGGCCGTTCGGTACCTCGGACCAGACGTCCCGGTATCGAGCTGGCTTGAGGCGTCCCGCACAACCGGCGCCTGGCTCGTCGTCCTCGGCGTTGTCTCGCCGGTCGATCGGCAGCCTGCCGTCGAGGTCGCTCGCGCCGTCAAGGCCGCCGCACCTGGGGTCGTCGTCGCGATGGGAGGTAGGTCGGCACCCGAGCCGCCGCTACGGGCGGCTGGGAAAGCCTGGATCCGACTCCCCGATCGCGTAACGGAAGCGGCTCGGGCGGTGGCCGATCTTCGCCAGCGCGTCCTCACCCCCGAGGCGTAGCCACCGGGGCAGGCATCGACGCGCGCTCAGGGCAGCGAGCGGACCATACCGCCGTCGACGGGGACGATGACACCGGTGAGGTAGCTCGCCGCGGGCGAGAGGAGGAAGGCGCCGACGCGGCCGACCTCGGCCGGATCGCCGTAGCGGCCGAGGGGAATCTGGGCCGTCACCGCCGCCCGAACCTCCTCGACGGTCCGACCGGTCCGGGCCGCCGTCGCCTCGTCGAGCTGGGCGACCCGCTCGGTGGCGATCCGCCCCGGAGCGATGCCGTTGATCCGGATCGGGGCGATCTCCGCGGCGAGGGATTTGACGAGTCCCGCCAGGCCCGGCCGGAGGACGTTCGAGGTGACGATGCCGTCGACGGGCATCCGGACCGACGAGGAGAGAATGATGAGGATCGCCGGGTCGCGACCGGCGCGGAGGTGGGGAAGCGCCTCGCGAACGAGGCGGAGGGCGCTCCAGAGCGTCCCATCGATGGCCCGCTGCCATTCGGCCTCGGTCAGGTCGCCGAAGCGGCCGAGCGGCGGCCCGCCGCTGTTGACGAGGAGACAGTCGAGGCCGCCGAGGGCCTCCACGGCCCCCGCCACGGCCGCTTTCGGGCCCTCTTCGGTCGCCAGGTCAACGGCGATGGCGGCCGCGCCGAGGGCCCGGGCGCGCTCCTCGAGGCGGCCTCCGGCCCGGGCGGCGATGGCCACCCGGGCCCCTTCACCGGCGAGCTCGGCGGCGATGGCGGCACCGAGCCCGGCCGAGCCGCCGCAGACGAGCGACCGGGCGCCGCGGAGGGAGAGGTCCATGCCGACATGATGGCACAGGCGACGCGGGAGGTGAGGGCCACGGGCGAAGGGAGCCGCGCCGATCGGGGCCGCCGCGATCGGGGCCGCCGCGATCGGGTCGCGAAGACGGTGGGTGGTGCCCCGTCGTTCCGCAGCGCGCAGCCTATGCCGGCGCGCAGCCTACGCCGCAGCCCGATCGTCGTCGCGCTCGTTGTCTCGGGCAGCCCGCCGGCGAGGGCGGCCCTACGCCGGCACCCAGCCTAGGCCGCCGGATTCGACTCCCCCTCGGAGGCTTGCGCCAGCCACCGCCGACCGAGTTCGTCGGGCGACTCGCCCGGTCCGGTCACGACGACCTCGCCTTCGAGGACCTCGGCCCCCTCGCCGGTGCCTCGCCGAAGGACGTAGCGATGGTGGATCTCGGCCACCCCAGCGGCGAGCTGGGCGCTGACGGTGCAGTACTTCGTCGCCGAGAGCTCGATCGCCCGCCGGACCGCGGCCTCCTCGACCGCCGGCCCATCGATCCGATGGACGACGTCGATCCGCGTGTAGACGTGGGGATGCGGATCGTCGCGCTGCTCGCCGGTGACCTCGACTTCGTAGCGGTCGACGACCTGCCGCTTCTTGGCCAGGATCGAGGCCACGTCCATGGCCGTGCAGCCGGCCTGGGCGACGAGGAGGAGCTCGGCGGGGCGAGGACCGGCATTCCCGGCAGCCGTGTCGAGGAGGAGCCGATGTCCCGAGCCCGTCTCGACCTCCAGGCGAAGGTCGGGCCCGATGTGCCTCGCGCGAGCCGTCTTCCGTGCCATTCACGTCCTCCATGGCGGAGTCCAGGGGCGGCGCTCATGGGACGGCCGGCGACCGCGCGCCGCTTGCGGCCCCAGCACGGCACCGATTGTGCCAAACGTCGTCCGGTGTCCCAGGGCCGGATGGACCCTTCTGGCGGTCGTGCAGCCGCGGCACGCACCCGCCGCAGCGAAGGGCGAACGCCCTCGCGCCTGCCGGTGCGGTTCAGTCGAGGTAGGCGTTCTCGACGTAGCACCAGGTGAAACCACGCTCGACCGGGAGGGCCCGGATGACGGGGTGGCCCTCGCCGAGGGCGTGGGCCCGGGCGTGCCCGGCCTGGGACTCGCAGCAGCCGACGTGGCCGCAGTGGACGCACATCCGGAGGTTTACCCGGCTTCCGCACTCTTGACAGGCCTCGGCTGCAGGCGTGGGCAGCTCGGCGGGGAGATGCTCGCAGGTTGTCCGGCCACGAAGGCCGAGAGATCGAAGGATGCCCATGGGGAAAGGCTACCGCCAGCGCCGTGCGGGCATCTGTAGCCTCGGCCACGCTCCTCCGACGACATCGCGACGGCTCCGGAGGGGGAGGAGCGCGGTTCCGTCCGCGAGACCCTCGCCCACACCCTCTCCGACTTCCGACGCCGGGGTCTCCTCGAAAATCTTCGTCAGCAGGTCGTCATCCGCGACGCCGAACGCCTGGCCGGCATCGCCGGGGGCGACCTCGACTGACGTCGACCGAGGGCCGTCAGCCGCCGAGCTCGACGGCGACGATCCGATCGGCGACCTCGAGGAGGTCGCGCCCGACGACGTCGGGGCTCGGGGCGAGGGGGTCGAGGACCATGCCCGGCCGAGCCACGAAGGCGGCCGCGGCACCGGCCCGGAGCGCCCCCACCACGTCCCAGGCGTGGGCGGCCACGAGCCGAAGGCCACCGATCGGCACGCCGAGGCGCGTCGCCGCGAACCGATACGGCTCGGGCGCTGGCTTCAGCCGCCCAGCTTCGTCGGCAGAAAGGATCGCCTCGAAGAAGCCGGCCAGCCCGGCGTTCACCAGCTGCTCCTCGGCAACGGCCCGAACGGAGTTCGTCAGGCTGGCGAGCCGAAGACCGGCGTCCCGGAGGCGGGCGAGGGCCGGGGCGGCATCCGGGTGGGCTGGCAGCCGCCGGAGCCCGGCCATGACCTCATCAGCGGCCTCGGCTGGGAGATCGATGCCCTCTCGGGCGGCGACCATCTCGAGGGCCGCCCGACCGATCCGACCGAAGTCGACGTAGGGACCCGTCACCGTCGAGACGAGGGCCGACTGGAGGAGCTGGCCGAACCAGGCCCGCCGGAGATCGGCCCGGCCGAAGTGCCGCTCGAAGACGGGATCGAGGGCGCGGAGATCGAGGAGCGTCTCGTTGACGTCGAAGACACAGACCCGATCCATCTGTCGTCCTCCACTTCGCCGGTCGCCGCGGCTTCGGGGCGGGGAGCCGACGCGACCACACCCGATCCGCCCGACCGTCTCGTACCGCCGCTCCGTATCATGGCAGGAAGGCCACGACTCGGGGAGCGAGGACACGAACGATGACGAGCATCGCCGCTTCGACTTCCGAGCCCGTGCCGATCTGGACGCCCCCGGCCGACGCCCGCGAACGCTCGACGATGGGACGCTGGCTCGCCTGGCTCGAGCGGGAGCGGGGCCTTCGGTTCGAGACGTACGACGCCGCCTGGCGCTGGTCGGTGACCGACCTCGAGGGCTTCTGGTCGTCGGTCTGGGCCTTCTTCGACGTCCGATCGGCGACCCCGTACGAGCGCCCCCTCGCCGCGCGACGGATGCCGGGTGCCCGCTGGTTCCCCGGAGCGACCCTGAACTACGCCGAGCATGCCCTCCGCCTCCCCGCGCGTGCCCCCGCCGACGTCGTCCTTGTCTCGGCGAGCCAGACCCGGCCGACCGTCCGCCTCACCGCGGCCGAGCTCCGGCAGGCCGTCGCCCGAACCCGGGCCGGGCTCCGCAGCCTCGGGGTCGGGCGCGGTGACCGGGTGGCCGCCTACCTGCCGAACGTCGCCGAGGCCGTCGTCGCCGCCCTCGCCACCGCCAGCCTCGGCGCTGTCTGGTCGTCCTGCGCCCCCGAGTTCGGGGTCGCCGCCGTCGTCGATCGCTTCGCCCAGATCGAACCGACGGTGCTCCTCGCCGTCGACGGCTACCGGTACGGGGCGAAGGCGATCGATCGGACGGCCGAGGTCGAGGCGATCCGGCGGGCCCTGCCGTCCCTCCGGGCGACCGTCGTCCTGCCCTACCTCGATCCCGACCGATCCCTCCCGGCCGGCGCGATCGGCTGGCCCGAGCTCGTCGGCGACGCTGGCTCCGGGCTGGCCGACCGCCCGAGCTTCGAACCCGTCCCCTTCGACCACCCGCTCTCCATCCTCTATTCCTCGGGCACGACCGGCCTCCCGAAGGCGATCGTCCACGGCCACGGCGGGATCCTCCTCGAGCATCTCAAGGCCCTCGGTCTCCACACCGACCTCGGCCCCGCCGACCGCTTCTTCTGGTTCACGACGACGGGCTGGATGATGTGGAACTACCTCGTCTCGGGCCTCGCCGTCGGCTCGACGGTCGTCTGCTTCGACGGCGACCCGGCCTGGCCGGACCTCCTCTCCCTCTGGCGGATGGCGGCCGACGAGCGCCTCACCTACTTCGGGACGAGCGCCCCCTACCTCATGGCCTGCCGGAAGGCAGGTCTGCGGCCCGGTGTCGAACTCGACCTCTCCGCCCTCCGGGGCGTCGGCTCGACGGGGGCGCCGCTCCCGGCGGCCGGCTTCGAGTGGGTCGCCGAGGCGGTCGGACGCGACATCCAGCTCGGCTCGCTCTCGGGCGGGACCGACGTCTGCACCGGCTTCGTGGGCCCCGCGCCGCTCGTCCCGGTCTGGCCGGGCGAGATCAGCTGCCGGATGCTCGGGGCGAAGGTCGAAGCCTTCGACGAAGCCGGGCGGTCGGTCATCGGCCGCCAGGGCGAGCTCGTCCTGACCGAACCGTTGCCCTCCATGCCGGTCGGCTTCTGGAACGACCCCGACGGAGCGCGGTATCGGGCGGCGTACTTCTCCACCTATCCCGGCGTCTGGCGCCACGGCGACTGGATCACGATCACCGAGCGGGGCTCCTGCATCATCACCGGCCGCAGCGACGCGACGCTCAAGCGGGCCGGGGTCCGGCTCGGGACAGCCGAGTTCTACGCCGTCGTCGAGGGCTTGCCGGAGATCGCCGACAGCCTCGTCGTTCACCTCGAGGACGAGGCGGGTGGTCCAGGCGAGCTCCTCCTCTTCGTCGTCCTCCGGCCGGGCCTCGAGCTCGGGCAGGAGCTCCGGGGGCGCATCGCCGACGAGCTCCGGCGGAACCTCTCGCCGCGCCACGTCCCCGACGAGATCGTCGCCGTCCCGGCGATCCCCCGGACGCTGTCGGGCAAGAAGCTCGAGGTCCCGGTGAAGCGGATCCTCCAGGGCGCCGACCCGGAGAGCGTCGCCGCCCGGGACGCCCTCGCCGTGCCGGCCGCCCTCGACGCCTTCGTCGCCTACGCCGAGGGGCGGCGGGCGGGGAGCCGTGAGGCCGGAGGGTGATCCGGATCAAGCGCGCCTACGATCCGCCCGACACCGCCGACGGCCATCGGGTCCTCGTCGACCGGCTCTGGCCCCGGGGCGTCTCGAAGGAGGCCCTCGCCGTCGAGCGCTGGGCCCGCGACCTCGCCCCGAGCGACGACCTCCGCCGCTGGTTCGGTCACGATCCGGCTCGCTGGGAGGAGTTCCGGCGGCGGTACCGGCTCGAGCTCGCCGCCCCCGAGCGCGAGGCGGACCTCGAGGAGCTGGCCGCCATCGCCCGAACGGGCACCCTCACCCTCGTCTACTCGGCTCGGGACGAGGAGCACAACCAGGCCCGGGTCCTGGCCGAAGTCATCGCCGAGCGAGCCGCCCGCCCGGCCGACTCCTAGGGGCGCCCGTGCTCCTACGGTCGGCTGGGCTGCCCGTCGCTCACGCTTCGTCGAGTCATGGGTCGTCGATGGCCTCCTCGGCCTCGATGACGTCCATGACCGCCCGGATCAGGGCGAGGTGGGTGAAGGCCTGGGGGAAGTTACCGAGGTGGCGGCCCGAGTGGGGGTCGAGCTCCTCACCGTAGAGGTCGAGAGGGCTGGCGTGGGCGAGGAGCTTCTCGCAGAGCCGCCGGGCCCGCTCGAGCTCGCCGATGGCGACGAGGGCCGAGACGAGCCAGAACGAGCAGATCGTGAACGTGCACTCCTCGCCGGTCAGCCCGTCGTCGGTCTCCTCGGGCCGGTAGCGGAGGACGAAGTCGTTTTCGGTCAGCTCGTCGGCGATGGCGCGGACGGTCGCCCGAATCCGAGGATCCTCCGGGGGAAGGAAGCCAACGAGGACGGCGAGGAGGACCGAGGCGTCGAGGGCGGTCGTGTCGTAGTGCTGGGTGAAGACGCCGCGCTCGTCGACGCCGTTGGCGCAGACGTCGGCGTGGATCTCGTCGGCGATCGCCTGCCAGCGCGCGGCGAGCTCGACCTCGTCTCGGAGGCGGGCGAGGCGGGCGCCGCGGTCGAGGGCGACCCAGCACATGATCTTCGACGAGGTGAAGTGGCGTGGCTCGCCGCGCACCTCCCAGATGCCGCGATCCGGCTCGCGCCAGTG
>JBHORA010000109.1:0-1119 GCA_042408535.1 Chloroflexota bacterium
CTCCTCGCCGTCCCCATCGTCTTCGGTGCTGTCATCGTCGGCGCCGGGCATCCCCTGCAGCCGCTCGCCGTCGTGGCCGGCGTGATCGGGTGGCTCGTCGCCCTCATCCTTCGGGTGCCGGTCATCGTCGTCGCCGCCGGGCGCCGAACCGGCGTGGGGCCGTCGGCCACGACCGATACCACGGCTGCGAGGGCCACGGCGGACGGCGTTCCCGGGGTCGTCGTCGCGGCCTCCGGGCCGCTCGAGGAGGGGATGCGGCTCGTCGTTCTCCTCGTCCTCGGGCGAGACCTGGGTACGGCGCTCTGGGTCGGCACCGGCTGGGCCGCCGTCGAGGTCCTCTACGCCGCCGTCAACGGGATCGCCCTGGCCGCCCTCGAGGAACGATCCGACCCCGAAGCGGAACGGGCCCGCCGACTCCTCCCGCCAGCCGCCTTCTCCCCGACCGCGCCCTTCTGGGGGATCGCCGAGCGGATCTATGCGTCGGCCGTCCACCTCGCCTTCACGCTCATCGTCGCCGCGGTCCCGTTCGCCGTCGTCGTCACCGCCGTCCTCCATTCCGGGCTGAACGTCGTCTTCCTGACCCTCTACCGGCGACTCCCGATGTGGGTCGTGAGCCTCCTCGGGATGGCCGTCGGGGCCGGCCTCGTCGCCGTCGGCCTTGGCCTCTGGGGCGTCGGTTAGGACGGGGCGGCCGAGCGGCCTGGACCAGGTCGAATCGGTGCCGGAGCGGGCGATCGAACGGAGAGCGGCTAGAATCCCGGCACCCGTGTCGACCTTCTCGATCCTCCTGACCATCCACGTCGCCCTCGCCGTCGCCCTCTTCCTGCCGTCGCTCCTCCTTCCCTTTGCCCTGCGGAGCCGACGAAGCGGCGGCGGGGCGAGCCGTCCGATCGATTCGGGCGAGCACAGCGCGCTCGTCCGCTTCCTTCTCGTCCTCCAGTCCCACGGCACCGTCGCCATCGGGGTCGGTCTCGCCGCCACCGGCCTCGGGATGGTCGCCCTCCTCGGGCCGACGATCCTCGCCGAGCCGTGGCTGGCAGTCGCCCTGGCGATCTACGCGACGAACCTCGTCCTCGCCTACTTCATCCAGCGGCCAAACCTCCGCCGGCTCCTCGGGAT
>JBHORA010000110.1:0-9969 GCA_042408535.1 Chloroflexota bacterium
CTCCTCGACGCCCTCGACCTTCCGGAGGTAGCGCTCGATGCGGTTCACGCACGACGCGCAGGTCATCCCCTCGACGGGGAAGCGGACGGCCGCCGGCGGCTGGTTTTGGGCGATGGACATCGGCTGACGCTCCTGCACTTCGAGATACCCCTGGGGAGTATACACCACCGAGCAGGGACCCCGAGGGGGCGTCTTGTCCCGATCCGGATCGGCAGGGCGGCGGCAGGATCGCTGCAAGGGCGCTGGCGATGAGCCTCTCGACGGTTGTCGTCACGGCAGCTGCGCCCGCTAACGGAGCGAGTCGGTCCCCGGACGAGCGAGGACCAGAGAACGAGCGGAAGGCGTGGAGCCGACACTCGGATTCGAACCGAGGACCTGCTGTTTACGAAACAGCTGCTCTACCGCTGAGCTATGTCGGCTCGCGGGCCGATTATAGGGGCTCCTCGCCGACATCGACCTGGCACGGACGACCCCCCACCGGGACGATTTTCGAGCCCCGCCCCTGACACCTTTCTCCGGGTGAGTGCCTCTCCTTGAGGTAGGGTTGTCCGACCGTCGGCCCGGTCCGGCCAGCGTCGGCCGCCCGCCGCCGATCCGTTGCTGGCCCGCGGCGGCTCTCGAGCCCCGCGAGCCGCGGAGAAAGGAGGTGCGCATGGCCCGAACCGCACTGCAGCGTCTCGCCACCGCGTTCGTCATCCTCGCCCTCTTCCCGGCCGCCGTCAGCGCCCACACGAACGAGCAGATCGCCGAGACGAACGGCTTCACCGCCACCCTCCCGCTCTTCGGGAGCTCTCTCACCGTCGCCGTCACCCTCGACGACGTCGGCAACCTCGCCTCGGTCAGCCTGACGCCGACCGGGAGCTACAGCCCGACCCGGACGGAGCCCCACGACGTCCGACTTGCCGCGACCGATGGGCAGAGCACGCTCCTCGTCCGGGCGAAGGGCGACAAGCTCGGCATCCGGGCGAAGGCGCCGACCCTGGCCGACCTCCTCGGGAGTGGGACGTGGACGGGCGACGTCTTCGGGACGGGTGACACGACGAGCGTCCCCTATACGATCGGCTCTGATGGGGCCGGCAAGCCGACGATCGCCGTCGGCAGCGTAACGACGCCGGCCGGGGTCACCACGGAGGTCCGACCGCCGGTCACGAAGAGCGACGGGGACACCGTGAAGACGAGCGTCCGGGTCGTCTTCACCTTCGCTGGGGTGACGAAATGGCTGACCATCGAAGTCAAGGTCAAGACCGGTGACGATCCCGCGGCCCAACTGAAGATCGACCTCAAGGCGAAGGACCGCCAGCGAGTCGACGCGTCCCTCGCTGAGCTCGTCGGTAGCCGGACCTGGGCGGGGCACCTTTGCGACGGCACACCCGTCTCGGTCAGCTACGAGGTCACGGCCGACGGTCGGGTCGTCTTCAGCGGTGCCGCTGGTGCCCCGGCCACAATGAAGGAGACCAAGGACGGCTTCAGCGTCCGCTTCACCGACACGAAGGTGAAGGTCTCGGTCAAGCTCCGCGAGCGGAGCGACGGGACCTGGCAGCTGTCGGTCAAGGGCTCGACCGGCAAGTGCGGCAAGCACGAGGGCCCCAAGCCCTCGGTGAGCTCCTGAACCACCCTCCCATCCCCAACGCTCGAGCACACCTCCCAGCTCGAGCCCTCGCCCTCGTCCTCGCCGCCGGCCTGGTGATCCCCGTGATCGCCGGCTGCGGCGGGGACGGTGGCGGGTCGCCCTCCCCATCGGGCAGCAGCCCGGCTCCGACGCCGACGCTCAACCTCGAGCCGACGGGCGGACTGGGTGCCATCGCCTCGGGTTCGCCGAGCGTCAGCCCGGCGCCCTCCGAGCTCCTCGAGGCCGCCTTCGAGCGCCTCGCCTCGGTCGGCTATCGCGTCGAGGCGACAATCACCGTTGGCGGCGTCGTCGCGACCCGGGCGATGGGTCGCGGGACTGGTTCGGCCGTCGAGCTGGCCATCGAAGCCGGTGGCACGACCCTCACCTACCGCCAGATCGGGGCCCGGATCTGGGTTCGGGAGGGGGATGGCGCGTGGCGGGAGCTCGAGGCATCCTCGATGATGATCGACCCTCTCGCCTCGCTCCGGCACCCCCTCGACGTGCAGTTCGCGGCCGGTGCGGCGGCTGACGGGACGCTCGGCTTCATCGTCCGCTACGCGGGCGCCGATCTCGGGCTCGAGGTCGAGACCGTCAGCGTCGACGTCGGACTGGCCGGCGACGGAACCCTCCAGGTGCGGTACGCGACGACCGTCGGCGGCCGTCCAGCGACGTCGGAGACACGCTTCCAGCCCGAGTCCGACCAGCCGCCGATCCTCCCGCCCGGCTAGGCGACCGGTCGACCCCAACCCCCCTCCTCCCGATGGAGTAACTGTCATGTCACTTGACAGGACAGACCCGTCGAGGTAGCGTCCTCGTGTGCCCCCGACTCGAACGATGACCGATTCGACGAACCGCTCGCGGCCTGCCCACCCGGCGGCGGCAGCACCCCGCCCGGGGGCGGAAGCCGCACCCCGCCCGGGGGCGGAAGCCGCACCCCGCCCGGGGGCGGAAGCCGCACCCCGCCCGGGGACGGAAGCCGGCCATCGGGTCGTCGGCGCCGAGGGACGACGGGCCGCCATCCTCGACCGCCTCGCCGCCGCCGAGACCCCGATCCCCGGCGACCTCCTCGCCCAGGAGCTCGGTGTCAGCCGGCAGGCGATCGTCCACGACGTCGCCGTCCTCCGGGCTGCCGGGCAGGCGATCGTGGCGACGGTCCGAGGGTACCTCCTCCTCCGGCCCCCAGGGGCCGATCTCGCCCGGGCCGTCGTCGCCGTCCGCCACGCTCCGGCGGAGGCCGAGGCCGAGCTGACGGCCCTCGTGGATCTCGGCGTCAGGGTCGTCGATGTCGTCGTCGAGCATCCCGTCTACGGCGAGCTCCGGGCCCAGCTCCACATCGAGTCGCGGGCCGACGTCGCTGCCTGGGCCGAGGCGACTCGCCGGTCCGGCGCCCATCTCCTCTCCGAGCTGACCGACGGCGTCCACCTCCACACCCTCGAGACGTCCGCTGCCGAACGGCTCGAGGCGGCCCGGGCCGCTCTCCAACGACTCGGAATGCTCCTCGCCGATGGCTGACCGGTCCGGCCGGGCTCGCCGGGCGCCCGATCTCGTCGTCGTCGGAGCCGGCGTCGCGGGCCTGACGGCCGCCCTGAGCGCGGCGGCTGCCGGTGCCGGCGTCCTCGTTGTCGCCCGCGAGCGGCCGATGGCCTCGCCGAGCGCCCTCGCCCAGGGCGGCGTCGCCGCCGCCACCGAGCCCGGCGACGCCCCCGAGCTCCATGCCGCCGACACCGAGGCGGCCGGGCGGGGGCTCTGTAGGCCGAGCGCCGTGGCGGTCCTCGTCGAGGAGGCGCCAGCCCGGGTCGCCGAGCTCCGCCGACTCGGCGTGCCCTTCGACCCGGAGCCAGGCCTCGAGGGTGGGCATCGGCGGCGACGGATCCACCACGTCGGCGGCGCCGACACGGGGGCGGCGATCGTCGCTGTCCTGGCGGCGGCCGTCGAGCGCCACCGGAGGATCGAGGTCGCCGTCGGCGAGCGAGTCCTTGCCCTCCGGCCGGGGGAGGGGATCGTGACCGACCGCCGCGAGATCTCCTGCTCGGCGATCCTCCTCGCCACTGGCGGCTACGCGGCGCTCTGGGCGCGCTCCACGCATCCGGCGAGCTCCGTCGGTGACGGCCTCCTCCTCGCCCACCGGGCCGGGGCGTCTCTCGCCGATCTGGAGTTCGTCCAGTTCCACCCGACCGTCCTCGTCGAGGCGTCGCTCCTGCTCTCCGAAGCTCTCCGCGGGGCCGGGGCGCGACTGCTCGACGAGCGGGGCGAGCGGTTCGTCGACGAGCTCGCCCCCCGCGACGTCGTCGCCCGGGCCATCGCCGCCCGGGGCACGGCTCTCCTCGACCTGCGGCCGATCCCCCGGGAGCGCTTCGCCGGGCTCATGGAGCGCCTCGTGGCATCCGGTCTCGACCCTACCCGCGAGCCGATCCCGGTCGCTCCGGCGGCGCACTTCACGATCGGCGGGATCGTCACCGACCTCGACGGCCAAACGGCCGTCCCCGGCCTCTACGCCGCCGGCGAGTGCGCTGCGACGGGCCTCCACGGGGCGAATCGGCTCGCTTCGAACTCGCTCGCCGAGTGCCTCGTCTTCGGGCGCCGGGCGGCGCTTGCCGCCCTCGAGGACGCGAGCCGGCCGACGACGCGGGGTGCACGGCCCGCCGAATCGATCCTCCCGAGCCCCGCCAGCCCGGATCCTGAGCTCCGGGCGGCCGTCTGGCGCAGGGCCGGTCTCGTCCGCGATCCGGCCGGGCTCGCCGAGCTCGCCGGCGCCAGCCATCCCCTCGTTCGCCTCGTCGCCCGCTCCGCCCTCGTCCGCGCTGAGACGCGGGGCTGCCACGTCCGAGCCGACGTCCCCGACCCGGATCCAGCCCTGGATCGGCGACACCTCGTCGTCGCCCCGGACGGTGCGCTCCACCTGGAGGAGTGGCAGTGAGCGCCACGGCGACCGGTCTCCCGGCCGACGTCGTCGCCGGCCTCGACGCCGCCATCGCCGCCTGGCTTGCCGAGGACGTCGGGCCCGGGGACCTGACGAGCGAGGCGATCGTGCCGCCGGAGCTGCGAGCGGGGGCCGAGATTCGCCTCGCGGAGCCAGGCGTCGTCTGCGGTCTCGTCGTCGCGCGCCGGGTCTTCGAGCACCTCGATCCGGAGGCCTCGTGGCGGCCGCTCGTGGCCGACGGCGAACGGGCGGAACCCGGGCCGATCGCCCACCTCGCCGGCCGCGCCCGCGCCATCCTCGCCGGGGAGCGGCTCGCTCTCAATCTCCTCGGCCGGCTGTCGGGGATCGCCACCCGGACGCGCGCCTTTGTCGATGCCGTCCAGGGAACCGGGGTCGTCATTCTCGACACCCGCAAGACGACGCCGGGGCTGCGGGCTCTCGAGAAGTGGGCCGTGCGCTGCGGCGGGGGGACGAACCACCGCTTCGGCCTCTTTGACGGGATCCTCGTCAAGGACACCCACCTCCGGCTGGCCGGCGGGGTCGAGCCTGCCGTCCGGGCCGCCCTCGCCACGGGTCGGCCGGTCGAGGTCGAGTGCGAGTCCCTGGAGGCGGTCGAGGCGGCGCTTCGCGCCGGGGCGACGCGGATCCTCCTCGACAACATGGCGGTCGCCGACCTCCGACGGGCGGTCGAGATCGTCGCCGGGCGGGCCTGGCTCGAGGCGTCGGGCGGAGTGACGCTGGCAACGGTCCGTGAGATCGCCGAGACCGGGGTCGACGCCGTCTCGATCGGCAGCCTCACCCACGGTGCCCGCTCGCTCGACGTCTCCTTCGAGATCGTGGAGGTGGCACCGTGAGCGCTCTGGGAGATCGTCCCCACCTTGGCCTCGGCACCACGCCGGCCGCGCGCGACCCGGTCGGAGGGGCCGCTCTCGACACGGCTCGGGCGGCAACTCAGAGGGGACCGGGACCGGACCCGGCACCGGGGTTCGCCCCGGACGCAGCTCTGAACGCAGCCCCGGACACAGCTCAGGTGGCGGTGCTCGCCGCCGAGATCCGAGCCCTGGCGGCGGCGAAGGACGCCCTCATCCTCGCCCACCATTACCAGCGCCCCGAGGTCCAGGACGTAGCCGACTACGTCGGCGACTCCCTCGGCCTCGCCCGTCGGGCGGCGGCCTCCGGCGCCCCGGTCATCGTCTTCTGCGGGGTCCACTTCATGGCCGAGACGGCGGCGATCCTCTGCCCCGAGGCGACGGTCATCCTGCCCGACCTCGAGGCCGGCTGCTCCCTCGCCGCCTCGGTCGACGCCGCTGCGGTCCGGGCCTGGAAGGCCGAGCACCCCGACGCCGTCGTCGTCAGTTACGTGAACACGAGTGCCGAGGTGAAGGCCGAGGCCGACTACTGCTGCACCTCGAGCAACGCCCGGGCGGTCATCGAGGCGATCCCGCCACCGGGAGATCCTCTTCCTGCCCGACCTCTTCCTCGGGCTCTGGCTCGAGCGGGTGACCGGGCGGCGCCTCCACCTCTGGCCGGGGGAGTGCCACGTTCACGCCGGGATCCGCCCCGAGGACGTCGAGCGGGTGACGGCGGGCGATCCTGAGGCTGCCCTCCTCGTCCACCCCGAATGCGGCTGCACGAGCCAGGCGATGGCCTTCGCCAACGAGCGGACCCACGTCCTCTCGACCCAGGGCATGATCGAATTCGCCCGCCGAACGGGCGCCCGCCGACTCCACGTCGCGACGGAGGTCGGGATCCTCTACGGGCTCCGTCGGGCGGCCCCGGAAACGGAGTTCGTCCCGATCCGGGAGGACGCGGTCTGCGGCTACATGAAGCGGATCACCCTCTCGAAGGTGCGCGACGCCCTCCGGGACGGCGGTCCGGTCGTTCGGGTGGCGCCCGAGGTCGCCGCCCGGGCCCGGCTCGCCATCGAGCGGATGGTCGCCATCGGCGGTTGAGGTCGCGCAGCCGTTCCCTTGGGTTGTCCGGCCTTGGCCGTGCCACCCAGGCCGAACAGTACGCGCCTCCGCCGCCCCTGCGCCCGGGATGGTGACACCCAGGCCGACCAGAACGCCCTTCCCGACCCCGTCGGCCGCCCAGATGCCACCCAGGCCGAACAGTACGCGCCTCCGCCGCCCCTCCGGCTCCGAACGTGCCACCCTCGCCGAACAGAACGCCGCTCCGAGCTTCAGGGCGTTCGTGTTGTTCGCCCACAGCGTCATCTGCGGCCCGCGAACCCTCCCGACCCACGAAGTGTTCGGCCTGGCCGTCATCTGCCGCCTGCCGGGCCCTCCGACCCTCGAGATGTTCGCCCACGGTGTCACCGAAAGCGGACGAACCGTCCCGACCCGCGACGTGTTCGCCCGCGCCGTCACCGGCCGCTCCCGGAGGGCGATCGAGCCGCGACATGTTCGCCCAGAGCCCCCGTGGCGACCGTAGGCGGGGCGTGGCAGACTAGGTGGACCTACCCTCGGCTCGACAGGCGGACGGGAGAGGATCGATGGCCACGCGGACCCGGCCTGTACCCAACGGAAGACGGGCAACCCCGGCGTACCCGACCCCCGCTGCGTCACCCCCACAGGCCGAACCGGACCCCGGATCCCGTGCCGGAACCCGATCCCGGCCCCTCCGCCCCATCACCCGCTCGCCCTTCCCCGCGATCGGCGACTACGGCTTCCTCTCCGACTGCGAGGTCGGGGCCCTCGTCGCCCCGAGCGGCAACGTCGAGTGGCTCTGCGTCCCCCGCTTCGACGCACCGAGCATCTTCGGGGCGATCCTCGACCGTGGCGGGGGTGGCTTCCGGCTCGGCCCTGCCGACGTCCGCGTGCCCGCCGCCCGTCGCTACCTCCCCGGCACGATGGTCCTCGAGACGAGCTGGGGAACCCCGACGGGCTGGATCATCGTCCGCGACCTCCTCCTCATCGGCCCCTGGCGGGACGACGGCCGCCACCCCGACCACCGCCGCGCTCCGACCGACTACGACGCCGAGCACATCCTCCTCCGAATGGTCCGCTGCGTCACGGGCCAGGTCCAGCTGGTCTTCGACTGCGAGCCGGTCTTCGACTACGGCCGCCGGCCCGGCCGCTGGGAGTTCGCAGCGCCGGGCTACCGGGAGGGCGTCTGCAGCGCCGAGGGGATCGACCTTCGCCTCACCCTGACGAGCGACATCAACTTCGGCTTCGAGGGCTCGAAGGCGATCGGGCGCACCCTCCTGAAGGAAGGGGACGTCCGCTTCGTCGCCCTCGCCTTCGGCGACGTCCCCCCACCCCGGACGGCCGAGGACGCCTACCGCCGACTCGTCTGGACGGCCCACCACTGGCAGCACTGGCTCGCCCGGGGGCGCTTCCCCGATCACCCCTGGCGGACGTACCTCGAACGGTCCGCCCTCACCCTCAAGGGCCTGACCTACGCGCCGACCGGTGCCATCGTCGCCGCCCCGACGACCTCCCTCCCTGAGACGCCCGGGGGCGAACGGAACTGGGACTATCGCTACAGCTGGATCCGAGACTCGACCCTCGCCCTCTGGGGGCTCTACCGGCTCGGCTTCGACTGGGAGGCGAACGACTATTTCGCCTTTCTGGCCGACGTCGCCGGCGGCGAGGCGGACCTCCAGGTCGTCTATCGGATCGGCGGCGAACGGGACCTCGACGAAACGACCCTCGACCACCTTCACGGCTACGAGGGCGCCCGACCGGTCCGGATCGGGAACGCCGCCTACCGCCAGCGCCAGCACGATGTGTGGGGGGCGATCCTCGAGTCCTTCCACCTCCACACGACCTCCCGGGACAGCCTCGACGAGCGGATCTGGCCGATCCTCGTCCGCCAGGTCGAGGCGGCGGCCCGTCACTGGCGGGAGCCCGACCGCGGGATCTGGGAGGTGCGGGGCGAGCCTCGCCACTTCACCTCCTCGAAGGTCATGTGCTGGCTCGCCCTCGACCGCGGGGCGCGCCTCGCCCGGCTCCGCGACGAAACCGAGCTCGCCAACCGCTGGCAGGCGATCGCCGAGGAGATTCGCGCTGACGTCTGCGCGAACGGCGTCGACGAGCGGGGCGTCTTCACCCAGCACTACGACACGACCGCCCTCGACGCCTCGGTCCTCCTCGCCGTCCTCGTCGGCTTCCTTCCCCCGGAGGATCCTCGGATTCGGGCGACCGTCCTCGCCATCGCCGACGAGCTGACCGAAAACGACTTCGTCCTCCGCTACCGGCCCGAGGAGACCGACGACGGGCTGACCGGCGAGGAGGGCACGTTCACGATCTGCTCGTTCTGGCTCGTCTCGGCCCTCGTCGCCATCGGTGAGCTCGAGCGAGCCCGTCGGCTCTGCGAGAAGCTCCTCGCCCACGCCAGCCCTCTCGGCCTCTACGGCGAGGAGCTCGACCCCCACTCCGGCCGCCACCTCGGGAACTTCCCCCAGGCCTTCACCCACCTCGCCCTCATTCGGGCCGTCATGGACGTCATCGAGGCCGAGGAGGCCGCGGCCGAGAGTGTTTAGGTCTCTGCTCTCACCACGAGCAGCGCCTTTGCCGTTCGCCCAGACGTGGGTGCGGCAGCGCTCCCCGGCCCCCGGCTGTCCGATCGACCAGGACTGGCCTGTCTCCGACGTCCCCTACGAGGGGCCTGGTCGGGCCGCCCGCTCGGCGATGACCTCGGCGAGGACGCGGGCCTGGTTGCGCTCCTCGTCCCGGGCCGAATAAACGAGGGTCAGCGTGCCCGCTCGGGCGATGGCGGCCAGCTCCTCGAGGTCCGCCTCCCGCTCGGGGGCGGCGAGCTCGATCCGGTACCGACGCCGGAACTCCTCCCAGCGGGCAGGATCGTGGCCGAACCAGCGGCGGAGGTCGTCGCTCGGGGCGAGGTCGCGGGCCCAGCGCTCGATGGCGAGGTCGTCGCGCGTCAGCCCTCGGGGCCAGACCCGGTCGACGAGGACCCGGTGGCCGTCGGCGGGGTCGGCCGGTTCGTAGGCGCGCTTGATCCGGATCATCACTCCGGCGGCCGACCGGGAGCGGTCGCGAGGGTGGCCGGAGCGGGCTGGTCGCCGTCGCCGGTGACCCTGCGCCGGCTCTTGGCGTAGGCGACGAAGGCGTCGAGGGCGGCCGGGACGGCGAGGGCGTCCCGGGCAGCGACGGTCTCCGGTGCCGCGCCCTGGAGGATCCGCTTGACGGGAACCTCGAGCTTCTTGCCCGACAGCGTTCGGGGGATCGCCGGGACGGCGACGATCTCGTCGGGGACGTGGCGCGGCGAGAGGTTCCGCCGGAGCTCGTCGGCGATGCGCCCCCGGAGCTCCTGCCCGAGCTCGAGGCCCGGCCGGAGGACGACGAAGAGGAGGATCTCGCCTGGACCACCCGCCTCGTCCACGAGGTGAACGACGAGGCTGTCGGCGATCTCCGGCAAGCCCTCGACGACGGCGTAGAACTCGGCTGTCCCGAGCCGGACCCCGGCCCGCTTGAGC
>JBHORA010000114.1:0-1276 GCA_042408535.1 Chloroflexota bacterium
GTCCGGTCACGACATCGCCGCCGGCGAAGACGCCGATCCGGCCCGTCTGGAGGGTTTGGGGGTGGGCGACGATGCCGGCCCAGCTCGAGATCTCGATCCCGGAGCCCTCGGGCAGGATCGACGGGTCCGGTTCCTCGCCGATGGCCGTCAGGACGGTGCTCGCCTCCAGCTCGAACTCGGACCCCGGAACGGGCTCGTACCGGGGGCGCCCGTCGGGGTCGATGCCCGCCGCGCGCTGCCGGCGGCAGACGACCTTCGTCAGCCGACCATCGTGGCCGCGAAGCTCCACGACGGCGACCGCATCGCGGATGACGACTCCCTCGGCCTCGGCCGCCTCGATCTCCTCGGCTTGGGCAGGCATCTCCGAGCGACCTCGCCGGTAGAGCACGGTGACGGTGCTCGCACCTGCCCGCCAGGCCGACCGAGCAGCATCCATGGCCGTGCTCCCGCCGCCGACGACGACCGCCGGGCCGGACAGCCGGGGCATCGGGCCGAGGTTCACGTCGCGGAGGAAGACGGTCGCCGGGACGACGCCCGCCAGGTTCTCGCCGGGAACGCCGAGCCGGCGGCTCTTCGAGGCGCCGGTGGCCAGGAAGACGGCCGCGAAGCCCTGGCGTTCGAGATCGAGGAGCGAGAAGTCTCGTCCCATCGCGACACCGAGCCGAAGCTCGACGCCGAGACCGACGATCCGCTCGATCTAGGCCCGCAGGATCGCCTTCGGCAGCCGGTACTCCGGGATCCCGATGGCCATCATCCCGCCCGGAACGGGCTGGGCTTCGAAGACCGTGACGGGGTAGCCGAGCCGGGCGAGGAAGTAGGCCGCCGACATCCCGGCCGGGCCTCCCCCCACGACGGCGATGCGTTGGCTACGGCGAGTCGTCGGCGGCTCGATCGGCGGGAGTTGGCCGAGCTCCGCTGCAGCCCGCTTGAGCGCCCGGATCGCGATCGGCTCGTCGAGGACGCCGCGGCGGCAGACGCGCTCGCAGGGCGCCGTGCAGATGTAGCCGCAGACCGACGCGAACGGGTTCACCTCGGCCGCGACGGCGAAGGCCTCGTCGTATCGACCCGCGGCGAGGAGCCCGATGTACCGGCCGGCGTCGGTGCCGACCGGACAGGCTTCCTGGCAGGGCGCGCGGAGGGGCGCGGCCTCTTCGCTCCAGGTGCGCCAGACCTGCCAGGGTTCGGCCCGGTCCGCCGTCGCCCACCGGGCAAGGTCGCTCCAGGGGCTCGGGTGATCGTCGCGCAGGACCTCTCGGGTCAGGCTCGAGAGGGGGAC
>JBHORA010000115.1:0-48034 GCA_042408535.1 Chloroflexota bacterium
AGAACGAGCAGCGCTCGCCCCATCCGAAGTCAGTGGCTGAAGAAGACGTAGGCCGGGAAGGCCCACTGGTCGGTCGTTGGAGCGATTGTGATCCCCGGCGACGGGCTGAAGGTCAGGGAGTATTCGAGCGTGGAGTACGTATGGAAGGACTTCATCACGGCGTTGTCAGTGCGGTACTGCCACCGGCTCTCCCGAGTATAGGGGGCTTCATGTGCCCAATCCACCGGCACGAAACAATCCGACGGGCGTGGTCCTTCGTTCGCTATCTGAGCTTTGCCGATCGCCGTTTTGTTCACACACCAGGCCGGAGTACGATCGACGGGCCGTGGAGACCCTCCTCGACCTCCTCGACGAGAGCGTCGCCCGCTACGCGGACCGTCCGGCCCTCGGCGTCATCCGCGACGACGGCTCGCGGGCGAGGTGGACGTACCGGGAGCTCGACCGCCGCTCGCGCCTCACCGCCTGGCGTTTGCGCGCCTTCGGCCTCCGGCCCGGCGACCGGCTCCTCACCTGGTCACCGTCGACCCCGGAGCTGCCAGCCGTCCACTTCGGGGCGGTCCGGGCCCGACTCGTCCTCGTTCCCCTCGACCTCCGGATGGCGCCGGAGACCATCGAGCGGATCGTCGCCCGCTCGGGAGCCCGCCACCTCGCCATCGGCACCGGCAGAGACGCCCCGGACCCCCGCGAGGCCGGCCTCGCCAGCTTCCCCCAGACGACCCTCGACGACCTCGTCGCCGACCCGGACCCCTCCTTCCCGCCCGACTGGGAGACCCAGCTCGAAGCCTGGGAGCGCCCCGAGCCCGGCGACGTCTTTGACCTCATCTTCACCTCCGGAACGACGGCCGCCCCGAAGGGGGTCATGCTCACCCACCGGAACATCCTCGCCACCCTCGAGGCCGTCCACCGGACGATGCCGCGGATGGAGCACCGCGTCGTCTCCCTCCTTCCCCTCTCCCATCTCTTCGAGCAGGCCATCGGCTGCTTCTACGCCCTCGAGGTCGGGGCCGACATCCTCTACGTCCGGAGCCGGAACCCGCGGGTCATCTTCGAGGCCCTCCGCAGCCATCGGGTGACGTCGATGATCGTCGTCCCCCAGATCCTCGACCTCTTCTGGAGCGCCATCGAGCGCGAGGTTCGGGCGAGCGGCCGCTGGGAAGCCTTCGAGCGCCTCCGCCGGATCGCCCGGCGCCTCCCGATGGCCATTCGGCGCCGCCTCTTCCGGCGCCTCCACGAACGGCTCGGCGGGTCCCTCCGACTCTTCGTCTCCTCCGGCGCCTACCTCCCGCCCGCCCTCCAGCAGGCCTGGGAGGACATCGGGGTCGTCGTCATCCAGGGCTACGGCTCGACGGAGATCGGTTACGGGACGTGCAACACGCTTCGCGATCATGGGCCCGGGACCGTCGGTCGACCGATGCCGCCGGTCGAGATGCGGCTCGCCGAGGACGGCGAGGTCTGCTTCCGGGGACCGACCGTCTTTCCGGGCTACTGGGAGGACCCAGAGGCCACGGCGGCCGCCTTCGACGCCGAGGGCTGGTACCACACTGGCGACCTCGGCCGCCTCGATCCCGAGGGCCGCCTCGTCCTCATGGGCCGGAAGAAGGACATGGTCGTCCTCCCGAACGGGCTGAACGTCTACCCGGAGGACGTCGAGAACGCCCTCCGCGACGCCGGGATCCGCGACTCGGTCGTCGTCGAAACGCGCCCGGGGCGGATCGAGGCGGTCATCCTCGCCCCGGGGAGCCACGGTCTCCCCCAGGGCGGCGACATCCCCGGCCGGGGGGTCGAAGCCCTGGAGGAGGATCCGGCCGAGCTCCGGGCCTGCATCGACGCTGCCGTTCGAGCGGCGAACACCCGACTCGCCCCCCACCAGCGGATCGCCGGCTGGCGGCTCTGGCCGGACGCCGACTTTCCGCGGACCCACACCCTGAAGGTGAAACGGGACCGGGTCAGGGCCTGGGCCGTCGCCGATGCACCGCTCCCGATCGTCGGGGAACGCAGCCCGGCCGAGGATCCCGCGGGGTGAAGCGGCCAGGGCTCCGGGCCCGGCTTACCGACGGACCTCGTACCCCTGCCCGATGGAGCCGAGGGCCGTGGCGATCTCGGCGAGGGTCGCGGCGGGTGCCGCCCCAGGCGACCAGGTGTAGAAGACGAGGGTTGAGCCGAGCTGACGGAGGACGAAGCGGGCGTCGGTCGGGAACTGGACCTGCCCCGGGCCGCTGGCGAGGTAACGGACCATCTCCTCGGCCGCCGCCGTCGCCGTCTGCCCGTCGACGAACTCGTAGATGACGATGAAGCCGGCAGCTGGAGCGTCCGGGACGACGGCCTGGACGACGAGGCGAGGCGCCGCCGCCAGCCGCGGCGACTCGCCAGGGCGATACGGAATCGACGCATCGACGATCGGGACGCCGATGGCGGCGAGGGCGCCCGCGACCTGGTAGCGAGCCAGCCCGAGGGCGACCGAGATCGACGGTACCGGGGTCGGCGAGGCGGGGGGCGGGGTGACCTGGCGAGCGGCGATCCCGCAGCCGGCGAGGACGCCCGCCGCGAGGAGAGCGGTCGCCAGGAGGGCCGCCGAGAGGACTCCCAGCTGGCTGACCGGCGAGCGAAGGTCGAGGCCTTGGCGGGTCGCGCGCCGGCGACGCGACTCGGCGCCCCCCGTCGGGCTCCGGGGGGCCCTCATCCGGGCGGCCACTCGAAGGGACGCCCGCCCATGAGGTGGAAGTGGAGGTGGTCGATCGTCTGGCCACCCCACCGACCGACGTTCGTCACGATCCGATACCCCGCCTCGGCGATCCCCTCCCGGCGGGCGATGTCGGCCGCCACGGCGAAGACGTGGCCGACGAGCGGGGCGTGGCCGTCGGTGAGCTCGGCGACGGAGGCGATGTGCTCCCTCGGCATGAGGAGGATGTGAGTCGGGGCCCGCGGCGCGATGTCGCGGATGGCGACGACTTGGTCGTCCTCGTACACCTTCGTCGAGGGGACCGTGCCGGCGACGATCCGGCAGAAGAGACAGTCGCTCATCGGCATCCTCCAACGAGTGCAGGCGGCTGGGTGGCGGCCGGGCGGCGGACAGGGCCGAAGTCGCGGGCAGGCGGCGGGACCAACTCGAGGACCCGGCCCCCCACCCGGTCCGGCGCCGAGGGATCGACGGCCTCGAGGGCGACCCGGCAAACGGCGTTCTCGAGGGACCGACCGTCGGGACTCGCGGCGAGGACGAGGACGTTTGCCTCGCTCCGACCGAGCCAGCGCCCGTCGTCGGTGGCCGTCTCGAAGAGGACCGTCACCCTTGACCCGACCGCGCGAGCCGCGAAGCGAGCCCGCGCATCGGCCGCGAAGCGGAGGAGGACCTCGGCCCGCTCCCGCTTCGTCCGCTCGTCGACCTGGCCGAGCATCCGGGCCGCCGGCGTCCCCGGTCGGACCGAGTAGCGGAAGACGTGGAGCCCCGCCGGGTCGAGCCCGCGGATGAAGGCGACCGAGCGCTCGAAAGCGGCCTCGTCCTCGGTCGGGAAGCCGACGATGACGTCGGCGTGGATGGCGACGCCCGGAAGGGCCTGCCGGATCCGCTCGACGAGGCCAGCGTAGAAGGCGGTGTCGTAGCGGCGGCCCATCCGACGGAGGACCCCGTCGTCGCCCGACTGGAGGGGGAGGTGGAAGTGCGGCAGGCAGCGGCCGGCACCGAGACCCGTCCAGACGTCGAGGAGCTCGTCGGTCACGTGCTGGGGCTCGATGGACGAGAGGCGGATCCGCTCGACATCGGTCTCGACGAGGATCCGCCGAACGAGCTCGGCGAGGGTGGCGGCGGCCCGGCGGTGGCTCCCCCGAGGTCCTCGCTCGGACCAACCGCCGTCGTAGGTGCCGATGTTCACGCCGGTGAGGACGATCTCCCGGTGCCCCGCGGCGAGGGCCCCTCGGACGTCGGCGAGGACGGCGTCGGGCGGGAGGGAGCGCTCCGGGCCGCGGGCCCGGGGGATGATGCAGTAGGTGCAGAAGAAGGAGCAGCCGTCCTGAACCTTCACAAAGGCACGGGTCCGCTCCCCGGCCGCGGGAGGGACGTCTGGGAAGGGAGCCGCCCCCTCGCCGTGGGCGACCTCGACACCCGACAGGGTCGGGAGGGCCCGTCGGCTCGGTCCCCGGTCCTCGAGCCCGTCAAGCCCCACGAGGGCGGCGAGCTCGGCGAGGAGCGCCTCCTTCTCGTCGTTCCCCACGACCCGCGCCGCCGGATCGATGCGGGCGAAGGCAGCTGGGTCGACGGCGACGGCACAGCCGGTCACGACGAGGGTCGCGTCGGGGCTCCGGCGTCGGGCGCGACGGACCATCTGGCGCGACTTCGCGTCGGCAACGCTCGTCACGGTGCACGTGTTGACGAGGACGAGATCGGCCGGCCCATCGTCGTCGACGATTCGGATCCCGGCCGCCCGGAGGAGCCGCACCGCGGCCTCCATCTCGGCCTGGTTCACCCGGCAGCCGAGGTTCGTGATGGCCGCCGTCCGCGGCCGGGTCGGGATGGCCGGGGCCTTCGGTCCGATCACGGCCACCTCACCAGAGGGCCGGCTTCGTGCTCATGAGGAAAGCGATCGTCCCTGTCAGGCCGGCCATGACGTAGCTGACGTAGCGCTGGCGCCGGGCCCGGGCGCGCCAGAGCTCCTGGTCGGTCGCCCCGACGAGCCCGACGAGGCGCCGGAGGTTCGGCCGCTGGACGAAGTGGGCGAGGGCGATGTTAGCCGTGTAGATGACGAGGCCGACGAGGAGCCAGGGCTGGGCGAGGAGGGTTGGCCCGAGAACGGCGATCATCCCGACGCCGGTGGCGGCGAGGCCGGCCCCGATGGCGACGCTCCCGTGGGATTGGAGAACGAGGAGGAGGCGGACGAACGGGCCCTGCTCGGTGGCCTCGAGGGGCGGGCGACCAACGCCGACCCGCCGTCGACTTCGGAGGACAAAGGGGAGGAGGAAGGACGGCAAGAAGAGGGCGAGGGCGAGGGCGATGTGGATCGTCAGGAGGAGCGAGAAGGTCGACACGGGTGTCGGGATTCTAGCCGCTCCCCCAGGGAGCCCTCGACGGCCGCCCGCCAACCTGCCCGCCGAGCCCTCACGTTCGATCGGCGTCAGCCACGCAGCCGGCGCCGGCCGCTCAGCGTCGATGGGCGACGAGGGCGACCCAGTCCCCTTCGACGAAGCGCTCGCCGACCGCCAGCCCGGCGTCTTCGAAGGCCGCCACCACCTCCCCCGCCCGCTCCTCGATGATCCCCGAGGCGACGAGACGCCCCCTCGGGGCGAGCTCGGCGACGAGGAGCGGGGCGAGCTCGACGAGGAGGGAGGCGACGAGGTTGGCGAGGACGAGGTCGAAGGCTCCCTCCTCGCTCGGCAAGGACCCCTGGCGGGCCTCGATCCGGCGGGCCAACCCGTTGCGGCGGGCGTTCGCCGTCGTCGCCTCGACGGCGATCGGGTCGATGTCGAGGGCGAGGATGGAGCCGGCCCCGAGCTTCGCGGCGGCGACGGCGAGGATCCCGGAGCCGGAGCCAAGATCGAGAACGCGGGTCGACGGACCGAGGGCGCCGCCCTCGGCGAGGTTCTCGAGGGCGAGGAGGCAGAGCCGGGTCGTCGGATGGAGGCCGGTCCCGAAGGCCATCCCCGGGTCGAGGGCGAGGACGACGTCGCCCGGCCCGGCCCGATAGCGACGCCAAGTCGGACGAACGACGAGACGGCGGCCGATGCGGAGGATCGGAAAGTGGCGTTTCCAGGCCGAGGCCCAGTCGGCCTCATGGACGATCCGGGTTCGGAGCTCGCCGATCGGCCGGAGACCGAAGGCGGTGAGATGACCGAGGGCGGCTTCGACGGCCGCTACGGCCGCCCGGACGGCGACCTCGTCGCGGGCCGGCAGGTAGCCCCGGACGACGGCCGGTCGGGTCGGGTCGGGTCGGGCGGCGAGCCCCTCCATCTCCGGGACGACGGGGGTTTCGACGGCCACCCCGCCATTCGAGACGCGGGCCAGGATCTCGCTCACCGCCTCGACGGCTTCCTGGTCGGCTTCGACGGCGAGCTCGAGCCAGCTGTCGGGCCCGACGGCGGTCGGGACGCCGGCGTGGGGCTCGTGGCTGGCAGAGGGCTCGTGGCTGGCAGAGGGCTCGACTCCAGTCAGAGCCGACAAAACCCCCTCCCCTGCCGCCGGCAACGGCTCAGCCAAGGGCTTCCTTCACCCGTTCGAGGAGGCCCCCGTTTGTGCCGACCGCCTCGCCGGCCTCCCGGGCGTAGGCCTCGAGGAGCTCGCGCTGTTTCTTCGACAGCCGGGTCGGGACGACGACGTTGACGAGGACGTGGAGATCGCCACGCTGGTTCGGCCGCCGGAGGTGGGGCACCCCCCGCCCCCGGAGGCGGATTTCCGTGCCAGGCTGGGTCCCCGGCCGGATCTCGATCTCCTCGTGGCCCTCGACCGTCGGGATCGTGATCTTCGTCCCGAGGGCCGCCTGGGCAATGGAGACGTCGACCTCGGCGTAGAGCTCGGTCCCCTGGCGCCGGAGGACCGGATGGGGCGCCACGTGGACGGCAACGTAGAGGCTGCCCGGCGGTCCGCCCCGAGGGCCCACCTCGCCCTCGTTCGAGAGGCGGATCTGGTGGCCGTCCTCGATCCCGGCCGGAATGGCGACGCGCAGCTTCCGGCGCCGCTCGACCCGGCCATCGCCGCGGCAGGTCTCGCAGGGGGTTTCGACGACCCGGCCCTCACCGCGGCAGCGGGGGCAGGTCGTGGCGCTCATCATCTGGCCGAGGAGCGTCTGGCGGACGGTCCGCACCTCGCCGCGACCGCCACAGACGGGGCACGTCACCGGGCTCGTTCCCGGGCGCGCCCCGGAGCCGCCGCAGGTCGGGCAGCGCCCGAGGGCGGTGAACTCGATCTCCTTCTCAGTCCCGAGGACGGCCTCCTCGAAGCTGATCCGGAGGTCGTAGCGGAGATCCGAGCCAGCCGCCGGCTGGGCCCGGCGGATTGGGCCGGCAGCCCCGCCGAAGAAGGCGTCGAAGATGTCGCCGAAGCCGCCGAAGCCGCCGAAGCCGGTGGCGAAGCCGAAGCCGCCCTCCCCTGCGTCGCCGGTCACCCCGGCCCGGCCGAACATGTCGTAGGCCTGGCGGCGGCGGGGGTCGGAGAGGACCTGGTAGGCCTCGTTGATCTCCTTGAACCGCTCGGCCGCCTCGGGGTCCTTGTTCACGTCCGGGTGCCACTTCTGGGCGAGCTTCCGGAAGGCCCGCTTGATCTCGGCGTCGCTCGCCGTTCGCGGCACGCCGAGGATGGCGTAGTAGTCGTGGTCGGTGGCCATGCGCGTCAGAGAAGGATAGCCGGCCGGCCCAGCGCCGCTTGGGACCCGCGCCGGACGTCCCCTTCGGCGAGGGTCCCGCCGGGATCGCCCTTACGGCAGCCCGGCGAGGGTCTTCGCCCGCGCGAGGATCGCCTGGAACATCTCACCCGTCAGGCGCCCGGTGAACGTGTTCTGCTGACTGACATGGTAGGAGGCGAGGACGACGTAGGGGCCGACGCCAACCTCGACCCCGTGCCCGAAGGCGGGGCGCGGCCGCGGCGCCGCGATCCCGATCCCCTCAAGGGCGGCAAAGGTCGCCGCCCAGCCGATGGCGCCGAGGGGAACGATAACCCGGAGGAACTCGAGGAGCTCGATCTCCCGGGCCAGGTAGGGCAGGCAACGGCCCCGCTCCTCGGGGGTCGGGCGATTGTCGGGGGGAGCGCAGCGGACGGCCGCCGCGACGTAGACGCCCCACAGCGTCAGCCCGTCGTCGGCCCGGCGGCCCGTCGGCTGATTGGCGAGACCGACGGCGTGGAGGGCAGCCCAGAGGAAGTCGCCCGAGGCATCGCCGGTGAAGACCCGCCCCGTCCGGTTCCCGCCGTGGGCGGCCGGGGCGAGGCCGACGACGAGGATCCGGGCGGCGGGGTCCCCGAAGCCGGGCACGGGGCGGCTCCAGTAGGCCTCGCCCCGGTAGCGGGCCGGCGGGCGGCCACCGACGGCCTCCCGCCAGGCGACGAGCCGCGGGCAGGCACGGCAGCCGACGATGGCGGCCCGGAGCGCGTCGAGGTCGGCGGCCGTCGCGGCAACCTCGCTCGGAGGGCGTGCCGCATCGTTCCGCGCTCCCATCACGTCAGGAGCAAGCGGTCGAGCCGCCGCCAGGCGACGACGACCCCGAAAAGACCCATGCCGAGCAGGTAGGCGACGTGACCGAGGATCACCGGCCCAACGATCCCCGTCGAGAGGGCGCGGATGAGGTCGACGCCGTGGTAGAGGGGCGTGGCGACGACGAGGAGCCGGAGGGGTTCCGGGTAGGCGGTGATCGGATAGAAGGTCGCCGAGAAGAGGAAGAGCGGCAGGGTGGCGACGAAGATGAGGTCGAAGTCGGTCCAGCGGCGCATGAAGGTCGTGGCCGCCATGCCGACGGCGGCGAAGGCGAAGCCGACGAGGATCGCCGCCGGGACGGTGAGGACGACAAGGGGCGACCGGGCGAGGCCGAGGGCGACGGTGACGACGAGGAAGCCGACGGCGTAGAGGGTGCCCCGGATGAGGGCCCAGGCGACCTCGCCGAGGGCGACGTCGCCGACCCCGAGGGGCGTGGCGAGGACGGCGTCGTACGTCTTCGCGTAGCGGAGCTTGAAGAAGACGTTGAAAGTCGAGTCGTAGATGGCGCCGTTCATGGCCGAGGTCGCCAGGAGGGCCGGGGCGACGAAGACCCCGTACGGAATCGGCCGGCCGTCGGGCCCGGGCACCTCGCCGACGAGGGCGCCGAGACCGAAGCCGATGGCGAGGAGGTAGAAGAGGGGCTCGAAGAAGCCCGAGACGATGACGAGCCAGGTCCGCCGGTAGACCATGACGTTCCGCTCGACGAGCCGCGCCGCCCGAAGCCCGCCGAGGGGCCAGGGGGCGATCCGGGCAACGGCGCTCACCGGCGTCTCCTCAGACGACGAGGGCTCGCCGGAAGGTGACGAAGGCCGCCGCGAGGCCGGCCGCCGTCACCCCGACGAGGACGGCGAGGTGGACGAGAACGCCGGGGAGCGTGGCCGCCCCCAGGGCGAGGTCGCGGGCGAGGGCGACCCCGTGGTAGGTCGGCGTCAGCCAGGCGATGGGCTGGAGGAAGAGGGGGAGCTGTTCGACCGGGAAGAAGGTCCCGCTGAAGAGGAAGAGGGGCGTGATCCCGAACCGGAAGAGGGCGTTGAAGCCCTGATCGTTCCGCTGGGTCGCCGTGAAGGCCATGATCGGCGCCGCGAAGGCGAGGCCGGTGAGGGTGGCCGCCCCGACGGCGAGGACGGCCGCTGGGGACCCGACGAGCCCAAAGCCGACCATGACCCCGAAGAAGACGCTCGTCACGAGGAGGAGCCGGAGGCCGATCCAGCCGAGCTGGCCGAGGACGATGTCCCGGACGGCGATGGGGGTGACGAGCATGGCGGCGTAGACGCGATCCCAGACGATGCGCCCCATGATCGGGTACGTCGATTCGAAGGCGGCCGTCTGCATCCCCTGGGCGGCGAGGAGCCCCGGAGCGAGGAAGGCCGCGTACGGCAGACCGCCGGGGAGCCCGCCCGAACGATCGACGAAGCTGCCGAGCCCGAACCCCATCGCCCCCAGAAAGAGGATCGGCGACAGGAAGGTGACGAAGAGCGTCCCCCGCCAGCTCCGGCGGTAGACGCGGGCGCAGTACTCGATGACGCGGAGGGTCCCCCTCACGGCCGATGCCCGCGCTGCTCCCAGCCGCGGGGTCCGCCCCGATGCGCCAGCTCCACCCGGTGGCTCGGCTCCACCCGGTGGCTCGGCTCCACCCGGTGGCCGCGCCCCAATCGCTCTTCGCCGCCGCGGCCTCGACGGCAGCGAGGCCCGCCGACTGGAGCCATCCGGTGGCTCAACCCCGGTCTGGCTTCCCGCCGCACTCGCCCTCGCCGCACTCGCCCTCGCCGCACTCGACCCCCTGGCCTACTCGATGAGCGTCCGGCCAGTGAGCCGGAGGAAGACGTCTTCGAGGGTGCTCCGCCGGACGAGAGCGCTTTCGGGGCGGAGCCCTCGCTCGTGGACGGCCACGACGGCCGCCTCCCCGTCGTCGGTGTAGAGGAGGACCCGATCGGGAAGCTGCTCGATTCGCTCGGCCAGCCCATCGAGCCGACCATCGAGCTCGACCGGCTCGCCCGGGGGAAAGCGGAGCTCGAGAACCTCGCGGCTGACGTAGCGCTCGATGAGCTGGCGGGGCGAGCCCTCGGCGACGATCCTCGCCTTGTCCATGACAACGAGCCGATCGCAGAGCTGCTCGGCTTCGTCCATGTAGTGGGTCGTCAAGACGAGGGTCACCCCCTGCTGCTTGAGCCGATAGAGCTTGTCCCAGAGGAGGTGGCGGGCCTGCGGGTCGAGGCCGGTCGTCGGCTCGTCGAGGAGGAGGAGATCGGGCTCGTTCATGAGGGCTCGGGCGATCGTCAGGCGTCGCTTCATCCCGCCCGAGAGCGGCTCCACCTGGGCGTCGGCCCGATCGAGGAGCTGGACGAAGTCGAGGAGGGCGTCGGCGCGACGCCGGGCCTCGGCCCGGGAAAGGTCGAAGTAGCGGCCGTAGATGATGAGGTTCTCCCGGACGGTCAGCTCCATGTCGAGGGTGTCCTGCTGTGGCACGACCCCGAGGCGGGCCCGGATCCGAGGGCCGTCGATGGCCGGATCGAGGCCGAAGACACGAAGGGTGCCGGCGGTGACCGGGGAGACGCAGCCGATCATCCGCATCGTCGAGGTCTTCCCGGCCCCGTTCGGGCCGAGGAAGCCGAAGGCCTCCCCGCGGCCGACGTCGAAGTCGATCGCGTCGACAGCGGTGAAAGCACCGAAGCGCTTCGTCAGCCCCCGGGCGTGGACGAGCGAAAGTGGCTCCCCTCCAGACATTCGGCCCCGCAGGATAGCGCAGAGCCCGTCCTACCGCCGAACCGAGGGTCCTCGGCGCCGTTCTCGGGCTCGACCACTACTGGCCATCCGACGAGTCTGGCGCGCCCGCCGTCGGTGGATATCGAGGCGGGCGATCTGCCCCTCCCGGCGAGCGAGAGCCGCGTCGGCGGTCCCGAGGCGAACCTGATCTCGACCTTAGAACCGTCTGGGCTCACCTCGGTCGCGATCCCCGCCCGGAGGATGGTCAGCGGCGCCGGCGGCGGAATGGCGGCTTCACACGCGGCGAGCACAAGGGTCAGGCAAAAGGCACGACGACAGGCACTGCGCCACCGACGACAGTCCCCCATGGACTTCAGCCGGGACAAGCCACTCCACGCTCTCCACTCCCTCGATGGTCAGATGACCATGAGGAGTAGCCCCGACGCGCCGGGACGAGTCATCAGCCGGAGCTCTCTGGCCATTAAGACAACGGCGACGCCACCGGCCGTTGCCGTCGGTAGCACGGGTCGGACGTCTCGCTCCCCTTGGCCGCAGACGCGCTACGATGAGGCTCCGATGGATCCGTACGGGATCGTCGATGGCGTCGGCGACGGCAAGGCACCCGGCCGGCCCGGGATCCCGCCGACGTGGACGAGCAGTCGGAAGGACGCCATCGGGACCGCTATCGGCCCCAGTCGTGTCTGGTTCACCGTCGGCAACGGCATCGTCAACGAGGTCTACTGGCCACACGTCGATCGCCCGCAGGTCCGCGACCTCGGCTTTCTCGTCGCCGACGACGCGGGCTTCTGGGCGGAGGTGAAGCGCCTGCCAGATCGACGCGTCGAGTGGCTCGCTCCAGGGGTGCCAGCGGTTCGGACCGAGTTCCGACACGAGCGGTTCCGGCTCCGCCTCCGGATTTGCACCGACCGCGACCGCGATGTTCTCCTCGTCGAGGCGGGCCTCGATGCGGGAGCCGGCGATCTCCGCGTCTATCCTCTCCTCGCCCCGCACCTTGGCCGGAGCGGCGCCGACAACACCGCCTGGCTCGTCGCCACGACCGTCGGCCCCGCCGTCGTCGCCGAACGTCGCCCCTATGCCGTCGCCCTCGTCGCCGAGCCCGCCCCGGAACGGGGATCGGTCGGCTTCGTCGGCGTGTCCGACGGCTGGCAGGACTTCGCCCGGAACGGCCGGATGACGTGGGCGTACGGCAGTGCGGAGGCGGGCAACGTCGCTGGCATGCTCGAGATCCGCCCCAACGGGCGGCCGATCCGCCTCGCCCTCGGCTTCGGAGAACGCCCGGCCCAGGCTCTCGTAACGGCTGTCGCTTCCCTCCAGGAACCCTTTGAGGCGCACTGGGCCCGATACGAGGCGAGCTGGCGGAGCCGTGCCGTCCCGTCCAGCGGCGACCGAACGGCGGCGGCCCGACTGGCTGGCGTCCCGAGGCACGTCGTCGACTGCTACGAGCGCTCGATCGCCGTCATTCGGGCCCACGAGGACCGGGTGACGAGGGGCGCCATCGCGGCGAGCCTGTCGATCCCGTGGGGCGAGGTCGGCGACGATCCCGGCGGCTACCATCTCATCTGGTCGCGGGACCTCGTCGAGGCGGCCGGGGCGCTCCTCGCTGCCGGCGACCTGGAGGCGGCGGCTCGAACCTTTGCCTATCTCGCCGCGAGCCAGCGCCCAGACGGGTCGTGGCCGCAGAACCAGTGGATCGACGGGACCGCCTACTGGCGCGGCGCCCAGCTCGACGAGATCGCTTTCCCGATCCTCCTCGCTCGCCAGCTTCGAGATGCGGGCGCCTTCGAGGGGACGAGCCGACGGCCGCCGCTCGTCGATCCCGAGCTCGCCACGCGAACCGTCCGGAGGGCGATGACCGCCATCGCCAGGAACGGCCCCGCGACCGGTCAGGATCGCTGGGAAGAGGACGCTGGCCTCGCCCCGGCCACCCTGGGGCCGGTCATTGCTGCCCTCGTCGCTGGCTCCGCCTTCCTCGAGGCACGGGCGAGCCGGGCGGCCCTCGAGCTCGCCGACGACTGGAACGCGAGCCTCGAGCGCTGGGTGTACGCACCCGGCTCGCCGCTCGCGAGGCGGCTCGGCCTGAGCGGTACGTACGTCCGGATCGCTCCCACCGACGTCCTCGTCGGCGGCCCGCTCGACGCCCCGGTGGCCGTCCGCAATCGGCTCGCTCCCGGGGACCGGGTATCGGCCGTCGAGATGGTTTCCCCGGACGTCCTCGCCCTCGTGCGGTTCGGGCTCCGCGACCCGCATGATCCGCGGATCGTCGAGACGCTGACCGCCGTCGACGCGACCCTCAGGATCGACACGCCCGCCGGCCCCGTGTGGCGACGCTACACCGGCGACGGGTACGGCGAGACTGAGGACGGCGGTCCGTTTCGCGGCGTTGGCGTCGGCCGTGGCTGGCCGCTCCTCACCGGCGAGCGCGGCCACTATGTCCTAGCAGCCGGTGGCGACGCCCGGCCCTTTCTCGTCGCCATGGCCGCCATGGGCGGCGAGGCCGGCCTCATCCCCGAGCAGGTCTGGGATGGTCCGCCGAGAGCCGAGCTCGGCCTCGTGCCGGGCCAGCCGACGGGTTCGGCGCGTCCGCTCGTTTGGGCCCACGCCGAGTTCGTTAAGCTCTACCGCTCGATTCTGCTGGGCGCGCCGGTCGACCGACCGGCAGGGGTCCTCGAGCGCTGGGGTGGTCGCACACCGACGACGAACCGGCAGGCGTGGCGGCTGGCGCACCCGATCGAGAGCATCGATCGCGGCGAGACGCTCAGGATCGAGCTCCTCGAGCCCGCCCTCGTCCACCTGTCGACGGACGGCTGGGCGACCGTCCGCGACCTGGCAGCTCGGGACACGGGCCTCGGGCTCTGGGTCGTCGACTTGGAGCCGGGCGTGGTCGGCGACGCTGAGGCGATCGTCTTCACCCTCTACTGGACGGGCAGCGGACGGTGGGAGGGCCGCGACTTCTCTGTCCGCGTCCAGTCCGCGCCCGCTCGCGCCGCTGATCACGCCACCGCCTGATCGCTCCACGGCCTTGTCGCTCCGCCGCCCGACAGCGAAGACAAGAGGCCCGTCCGGCCGACGCCGGACGGGCCCGTCGCTGCAAGCCAGCCGGTCCGCCCCAGATCGCGGGGGCCGCACCGGTCCGCCGTCAATGACGACCGGGCGGTCGCCCCGGTGACGCGGCGAACCGGCGATCCCCGGACCGCCGACCCGCCGCGGGTCGGGGCTCAGACCTCCTTGTATTCGCCTTCGACCGTCTCCTCGCCGCTGGCAGCACCGGCCGACCCGTCACCGGAGCCGGCGGTCGCCCCGGCACCAGCCGACGCGGCCGCCTGGTAGGCCGCCACCGAGACGCGCTGGAGCGCTTCGGCGAGAGCGGTGGCGCCACTTCGGACGGGGCCGATGTCCGCTCCCTTGAGCGCCTCCCGGAGCGAAGCGATCTTCGCCTCGACGTCGGCCCGGTCGGCCGGGCTCACCTTGTCGCCAAGGTCCTTGAGGGTCCGCTCGGCCTGGTAGGTGAGCTGCTCGGCCTGGTTGCGGGTCTCGACCTCCTCGCGCCGGCGGCGGTCCTCCTCGGCGTGCTCTTGGGCCTCGCGGACCATCCGGTCGACGTCCTCCTTCGAGAGCATCGAGCTGCCGGTGATCCGGACCTGCTGCTCCTTGCCGGTCGCCCGGTCCTTCGCTCGAACCTCGAGGATGCCGTTCGCGTCGATGTCGAAGGTGACCTCGATCTGCGGCACGCCCCGCGGCGCCGGCGGGATCCCGTCGAGGATGAAGCGCCCGAGGGTCTTGTTGTCGGCGGCGAACTCGCGCTCGCCCTGGAGAACGTGGATCTCCACCTGAGTCTGGTTGTCCGAGGCCGTCGAGAAGATCTGGGTCTTGCTCGTCGGGATCGTCGTGTTCCGCTCGATGAGCTTCGTCATCACCCCGCCGAGGGTCTCGATGCCGAGCGACAGCGGCGTCACGTCGAGGAGGAGAACGTCCTTCACCTCGCCGCCGAGGACGCCAGCCTGGATCGCTGCCCCGACCGCGACGACCTCGTCGGGGTTGACGCCCTTGTGCGGCTCCTTGCCGTTGAACATCGCCTTGACCGCCTCGACGACGGCCGGCATCCGGGTCTGGCCGCCGACGAGGATGACCTCATCGATGTCGGCCGCCGTCAGCCCGGCGTCGCGGAGGGCAGCCTGGACGGGGCCTCGCGTCTTCTCGATGAGGTCGGCGACGAGGGATTCGAGCTTCGCCCGGGTGAGGGTCATGACGAGGTGCTTCGGCCCCGAGGCGTCGGCGGTGATGTAGGGGAGGTTGATCTCCGTCGTCGTCGCCGTCGAGAGCTCGATCTTCGCCTTCTCGGCCGCCTCCTTGAGGCGCTGCATCGCCTGGGGATCCTTCGAGAGGTCGATCCCCTGGTCGCGCTTGAACTCGGCGAGGAGCCAGTCGATGACCCGCTGGTCGAAGTCGTCACCGCCGAGGTGGGTGTCGCCGTTCGTCGCCTTGACCTCGAAGACGCCCTCCCCGAGCTCGAGGATGCTGATGTCGAAGGTGCCGCCGCCGAGGTCGTAGACGGCGATCTTCTCGTCCTTCTTCTTGTCGAGGCCGTAGGCGAGGGCCGAGGCCGTCGGCTCGTTGATGATCCGCTTTACCTCGAGGCCGGCGATCCGGCCGGCATCCTTCGTCGCCTGGCGCTGGGTGTCGTCGAAGTAGGCCGGGACGGTGATGACGGCCTCGGTCACCTTCTCCCCGAGGTAGGCCTCGGCGTCGGTCTTCAGCTTCTGGAGGATCATCGCGCTGATCTCGGGCGGCGTGTACGTCTTGCCGTTCTCGAGGACGACGATGACCCCGTCGCTCTTCGGGTCCTTCTCGACCCGGTAGGGGACGAGCTCCTTGCTCCGCTGGACTTCCGGGTCGTCCCAGCGGCGGCCCATGAAGCGCTGGATCGCGTAGATCGTGTTCTTCGGGTTCGTGCTCGCCTGGCGCTTGGCCAGCTGGCCGACGAGCCGCTCGCCGGTCTTCGTGAAGGCGACGACCGAGGGGACGGTCCGGCCGCCCTCGGCCGACGGGATGACGGTCGGCTCACCGCCCTCCATGACGGCGACGACGGAGTTCGTCGTGCCGAGGTCGATGCCGATGATCTTGCCCATGGTCGCGTGCTACTCCTTCGATCGATGTGATTCGGAATGGCGTTCTGCGGTGGTCGTGTCCCCGCCCCACGGCTTCGCTGCCGGTTCGCTCGGGCTCGGCGGCGCCTTGCTGCCGTTGCCGGTGCCCGAGGGCCGGGGGCCGGTCTCTTCCGTGGCTGGGCCCCCGGCACTGGCCTGGCCGGCGCTCCCCTGCTCGGTGAACGCCGCGGGTTCGGCCGACGCGACGGGTTCGGCCGACACGGCCGGTTCGGAGGACGGAGGCTCGGAGCCAGTGGCGACGGCGACGAGGGCCGGCCGGAGGATCCGGTCCCGGAGCCGATAGCCGCGCCGAATCTCCTCGACGATCTCGCCCTCGGCCCGGTCGGGTGCGGGAACGTTCATGATCGCGTCGTGCTCCCGGGGGTCGAAGCGGGTCCCGGGGCCGGCTTCGATCGGGCGAACACCTTCGCTCTCGAGGAGGGCCCGCAGCTTCCGGTCGATGGCGACGATCCCTTCGACCCAGGGGTGGTCGGCGAGGTCGGCGGGGCGAGCCTCGATGGCCCGATCGAAGTCGTCGGCCAGGGCGAGGACCTTGCTCAGGAGGGCCTCCGCGGCGAGGCCGAGCATCGCCTCGCGCTCCTCGGCCGTTCGGCGCTTGAAGTTGAGGAACTCGGCGCGCTCGCGCTGGAGACCAGCGAGGTACTCGTCGGCCTGCCGACGAGCCTCGGCCAGCTCGCCCTCGAGGCGCTCGACCTCCGCTCGGAGGCGATCGACCTCGGCCGTCTCGGAACCGACCGTGGGGGTCGGCGTTGGTTCCTGCGATCGTTCGTTCGTCATCGTCACTCGTTCGCTACTCCTTGTCATCGGTGTTGTCGGCGCACCCTGGCGACCGCTCGCCGTCCGGTGCCCTTCTCGCCTCCCCTCGGCCGAGCCCCTCGCACCAGCGCGTCACTCGTGACATCGCGGACCCGTGTCATCGCGCCACCCGCATCCGCCCCCTCAAGCGTAGAGATGCTCCACGAGCTCGTTCATGAGCCCGGACACGAAGCGGACGGTGCCGATGGCCTGGGGGTAGGCCATCCGGGTCGGCCCGAGAACGCCGACGATGCCGATCGCTTGGCTCGGTCGCCCGTAGGGGGCCAGGACGAGGGAGACGTCGGCCATCTCGGCCGGCGGATTCTCGCGGCCGATGAAGACCCGAACCTGGCCCGGTCCGGCCGCGGCGACGAGGGGCAGGAGCTCGGCGAGGTAGGCCCGGTTCTCGAGGACCGAGAAGACGCGCCGGAGCTTGGCGCTCTCGGCGAATTCGGGTGCCGCCATGACGTTCAGGAGGCCGTCGCTGAAGAGCTCCTCGATGACCGCTGCGTCGTACTCGCGGAGAAGCTGGACGACGCGCTCGGCGAAGCGGCGGGCGAGGGCCGGCATCCGCTCGTTCGGCTCGAAGCCGCCGAGGCGGCGCTCGATCTGATCGGCCGTCAGGTCGACGAGGGTGGCGTTCAGGAGATCGGCCGCCTGGCCGAGGGTCTCCTGGTCGACGGGCTCGGGCAGGGCGACTAGGAGCTGCTTGATCGTCCCCTCCCGGAGGACGACGATGAGGCTCGCCAGGCGATCGTGGATCGAGATGAGATCGATCCGCCGAACTTGCGCCGCCCGGGGCTTGGCCGGTGTTGCCAGGCCGGCCGCCCGTGTGACGGCCGCCAGGGTCGTTGCCGCGAGCCGGAACCACTGCTCGCTGGCGTACTCGACCTGCCCGAACTGGTGTCGGATCATGAGCTGCTCGACGGGTGGCAGTGGCGCCGCCTCGACGATCGTCTCGACGTAGAAGCGATAGCCGGCGTCGGTCGGGACGCGTCCGGCCGAGGTATGGGGATGGGTGAGGAAGCCGGCCGCTTCGAGCTCGGCGAGGACGTTCCGCACGGTGGCGCTGGACACGCCGAGGCGATAGCGCTCGACAAGCGCCTGGCTGCTCACCGGCGTTGCGGTGGCCACGTATTCCTCGATGACGGCCCGGAGGATCGCCTGTGCCCGGTGGTCCAGCGGGCCGGTCGTGCGGCGGATGCGCGGCACTGGGCTCGTCCTCGAACGTGTCTTCCTGTCGTCGTCTCGGGCGGTCGGCGGTGCTCGGCGGCACGTGCCGCTGGCCCCACGAGGGTACCGCCCCGACGTTAGCACTCTCACTGATAGAGTGCTAACGATCTGGCCGGAATGGTAGCAGTCGGAGGGGGAGAGTGTCAACGGAGGGCGGGGTCCCGGGCGGCGGGCGGGCACGGGCGGCGGGCGGGCCGGGTGTGGATCCCGCGCACATGCCGGTCGCCCACCGAGGCCGAGCCCGTGCCGGCGCCGAGCCGTCGCGCGGGGACCCGGGCGCCGGGCTCAGACGAACCGGACGAAGACCTCGTTCGACAGCAGGCGCCCCCGGCGGGTCAGTCGGATTCGTCGCTCCGAGGACCCGGACTCACCGGCCGTCAGCTCGACGAGGCCGGCCGCGACCGCCCACCCGACACGCTCGCGCGCCCACTCCTCGTCGGCGGCGAGTGCCGGAAGCCCGCGATCGGTTCGAAGCCCCAGGATCCAGGTCTCGGCGCGGGCCGTCGCCGCATCGAGGATCTCGCTGCCGCCCGGCGGGAGGCGGGGCCGCCCTCCGTCCGACGGTCGAAGGGCGGCGACGTAGTCCTCCAGGGAGGCCGTCGTCCACCGCCGAACGGCGCCGTCGAAGGCATGCGCCCCCGGTCCCAGGGCCTCGACCGGCCGCCGAGTCCAGTACAGGAGGTTGTGCCGGCTTTCGTGGCCGGGACGGGCCCAGTTGCTTACCTCGTAACCGCGGTACCCCGCCGCGGCCAACCGATCGGCCGCCAGCTCGTACATCGCCGCCGCCCGGTCTGGGTCCTGGCCGGCTCCCATCCGACGCCGCCAGGCGAGGGCACCGGGTCGCGGGGCGGGCCGATCCAGCGAGGCAGGCAGCCCGGGCTCCCCCGAGGCACCACCCGCCTGGATCCCCGGGCGACCCGCCGTCGGGCTGGGCGCCTCCGTTGTCGAAGCCGGGACGTCCGACGGCGAGACCTCGAGTCCCGGCTGCAGTGCGTGTGCCGGGGGCAGCCGCTCCTCCGTCGGCAGCTGCTCCGCCGCCGGCAGCGGCTCGTCGGCCAGCTCGAGGGCGTAGCACGAGACGTGGTCGACCCCCGCCCCGACGACGGCCTCGAGGCTCGCCGCGAAGGAGGCCAGGGTCTGGCCCGGGACGTCGTAGAGGAGGTCGACGTTGATCGAGGCGATCCCGGCCCGCCGCGCCTCCTCGATGGCGGACAGGACGTCGCCGGGGCGGTGGCGACGGCCGAGGGTCCGAAGCTCGGCGAGCTCGAGGCTCTGGCCGCCGAAGGAGAGCCGGGTGATCCCGATCCGCCGCCAGGCGAGCGGATCGCCCCGTTCGTCGGGGGCCGGGTTCGCCTCCAGGGTGACCTCCGCCCCGGGGGCGAGCCCGAACCGATCGGCGATGGACCGGAGGATCCCCTCGAGGAGGCGCGGGTCGAGGAGCGACGGCGTTCCGCCGCCGAAGTAGCAGGTCTCGAGAGGGGGCCTGGCGGACGTGCCCGGCGGGCCGAAGCGCTCGTCGAGCTCGTCAGCTCGGAGAACAAGCTCCGTCTCGAGGGCGACGAGGAAGGCGTCGATCCGGTTCCGCGGCCCCCGGGTGGCCGATCCGGCGACGACCGCGAAGTCGCAGTAGGGGCAGCGGGAGACGCAGAAGGGAACGTGGACGTAGAGGCCGACCGGCGGGCCCGGAGTCGTCAGCGGCGGCCAGGCGGGCTCCGGGGGGGCGGTCGGCGCGGGCGCCGAAGGGGTCGTCCCGGCGGGCACCGAGAGGCGTGGGCCAGCGGACACCGAGAGGCATGGGCCAGCGGGCACCGGGAGGCGTGGGCCAGCGGGCACCGGGAGGGCCGTCAGAGCGGGCGCCGCGCGATCGAGGAGCGCTGGGCGACGGCGAAGCGCCGAGTTGGCGGCCGGGTTCACGACCGCCGAGAGCGCGGCCGGCCCTCGCCCGAGCCCGTTAGCGCTCGTGCGAGCCCGCATCGCGGCCCAGGACGACCCGCCAGCCGACGGGCGGACGCCGACGCCGCTCGACATCCTCGACCTCGGCTCCCCGCGGCGCTATCCGACCCGGATGGCCCGTCGTCACGAAGATGGCGAAGCGGCCGATGGCATGGCCGAGGAAGGCCGCCCCGATGCCCCCCGTCTCCACCGTCAACCAGCCGCCGCCGAGTCCGGCGAGGAGGGCGAGGACGAGCATGTACGGCTCCCGGCCCGGCGCCCCGAGTCGAGTCGCGAGACCGTAGACGATGGCCGCCGTGCCGATGGCGAGGTCACGATCGACGCCAAGGACGAGGAGCGCCCCCAGGAGGATGCCCCGGAAAGCAGTCTCGTCGACGAAGGCCGTCCCGAGGGCGTTCAGGGCCGCCCCTGGGTAGGACGACACCGGCGGGAGGCGAAGGCGACGGTAGCGAAGGAGGGCGAAGGCGATCGCCTGGGCGGTAGCGATCGCCCCGTAGGCGAAGCCCAGGGTGACGACGGCGAGGCGGTCCCGGCCGGGAGTCAGGGCGAGCTCGGTCTCGGGCCGGGGATGGACGACGGCGGCCAAGATGACGAGGGCCGCCCCGACGACGTACCAGGCGAGGCGACGGGGGAGCGACCGCGGTCGACCGGGATCCGGCTCGTCGTACTCGGCCGCCCCGAACCGCTCGGCATCGAACCGCAGGAGGACGACGAGGAGCCCGAGCCCGACGGCGACGAGCGACCGGAGCGTCTCCTCCATGGACCCTCAGCCCTCGCCGGTCCGGAGGAGGGCGAGGAAGGCCTCCTGCGGGATTTCGACCTGACCGACCCGCTTCATCCGCCGCTTCCCTTCCTTCTGCTTCTCGAGGAGCTTCCGCTTCCGGGTCACGTCTCCACCGTAGCACTTGGCGAGGACGTTCTTGCGGAGGGCTCGGATCGTTTCCCGGGCGATGACGTGGGAGCCGATGGCGGCCTGGATCGGAACCTCAAAGAGCTGGCGGGGAATGAGACCCCGGAGCTTCTCGACGAGGGCCCGACCCGTCGCGTAGGCGCGGCTCCGATGGACGATGACCGAGAGGGCATCGACGGGCTCGCCGTTGACGAGGACGTCGACCTTGACGAGGTCGGCGGCCCGCGAGCCGATCTCCTCGTAGTCCATCGAGGCGTAGCCCGCCGTTCGGCTCTTGAGCTGGTCGTAGAAGTCGACGATGAGCTCGGCGAGGGGCATCTCGAAGCGCATGAGGACGCGCTGCGGGTCGAGGTACTCGAGGTCGAGGAAGACGCCCCGTCGGTTCGTCGTCAGCTCCATGAGGGCGCCGATGTACGTCGCCGGCGAGACGATGGAGACCCGCACCCACGGCTCGGCGATCGCCTCGATGTCGGCGGGCGGCGGCATCCGCGCTGGGTTGTCGACGATGACCGTTCCCCGACCGTGGGTGAGGGTGACCTCGTACTCGACCGAGGGAGCGGAGGCGATGAGCTCCAGGCCGAACTCCCGCTCGAGGCGCTCCTGGACGATCTCCATGTGGAGGAGGCCGAGGAAGCCACACCGAAAGCCGAAGCCGAGGGCAACCGAGCTCTCGGGTTCGAAGGTGAAGCTGGCGTCGTTGAGATGGAGCTTTTCGAGGGCGTCGCGAAGGAGCGGGTAGTCGTCGCCGGCGACCGGGTAGAGGCCGGCGAAGACGAGGGGCTTCGCCGGCTGGTAACCGGGCAGCGGTGTGGCGGCCGGTCGATCGGCACGGGTCAGGGTGTCGCCGACCCTGGCATCGCGGACGCTCTTGAGGCCCGTCGCCACGTAGCCGACCTCGCCGGCCGTGAGGGCGTCGACGGGGACGAGCTGGGGCCGGAAGACGCCGAGCTCGAGGAGCTCCGACGTCGCACCCGACGCCATGAGCCGGACCGTGTCGCCGCTCCGGAGGGTCCCTTGGACGAGGCGCACGTAGGCGACGACGCCCTTGTAGGGATCGTAGTGGGAGTCGAAGACGAGGGCCCGCAAGGGGGCCTCGGGATCGCCGCGGGGCGGCGGGATCCGGGTGACGATCGCCTCCAGGATCTCGGGCACCCCGGTCCCCTCCTTCGCCGAGGCGAGGATGACCTCCTCCCTCGGGATAGCGAGGACGTTCTCGAGCTCCTCGATGACGACCTCGGGCTGGGCCGACGGGAGGTCGATCTTGTTGACGACGGGGATGATGACGAGGTTCTGGCGAAGGGCGAGATGGACGTTGGCGAGGGTCTGAGCCTCGATCCCCTGGGCCGCGTCGACGACGAGGATCGCCCCCTCGCAGGCCTGGAGGCTCCGGCTCACCTCGTAGCTGAAGTCGACGTGCCCAGGGGTGTCGATGAGGTTCAGGGCGTACCTTCGTCCGTCCCGAGCGGTGTACTCGAGGCGCACGGCCCGGGCTTTGATGGTGATCCCCTTCTCCCGCTCGAGGTCCATCGAGTCGAGGACCTGGCTCGTCATCTGCCTCGGATCGATGGTGTGGGTGAGCTCGAGGAGCCGATCGGCGAGGGTCGACTTGCCATGGTCGATGTGGGCGATGATCGAGAAGTTCCGGATCCGCGACTGGATGGCCGATCCGTTCGGGGCGTCGCTCGTCACGGCGGCGAGGATACTGGCCGGCCGCCGGCTTCGACGCCGCTCGCCGCCCGGCCAGCCGCCAGCCGCTGTTCGGACCCGGGCCGGATGGCGCCGCGCGCAGCCGCCGTCGGTCTGGGGGAGTCCGGCGTGGCAACATCTTCCGAGGAGGTAGTCAGCCGATGCTTACACCCACGCGACCCCCGGCCCTCACCGAGACCCTCGAGTGGAAGGCCCTCGTCGCGCACCACGCCGCCCTTCGGGACGTCCACCTTCGAGACCTGTTCGCCGCCGACCCCGGTCGCGCCGATCGGATGACGGTCGAGGGGGGTCCCCTCGTCCTCGACTACTCGAAGAATCGGCTAACGGACGAGACGATCGATCTCCTCGTCGCCCTCGCCGAGCGACGCGGTCTCGCGGAGCGGATCGAGGCGATGTTCCGGGGCGAGCGGATCAACGTCACCGAGGATCGCCCGGTCCTCCACGTCGCCCTCCGGATGGCCCGTGGTGCCCGCCTCGTCGTCGACGGCGTCGACGTCGTCGCCGAGGTCCATGCCGTCCTCGACCGGATGAGCGCCTTCGCCGAGGCGGTCCGCTCCGGGACCTGGCGCGGCCACACCGGCGCCCCGATGACGACGGTTGTCAACATCGGCATCGGTGGCTCCGACCTCGGTCCGGCGATGGCGACCGAGGCCCTGCGTCCCTTCGCCGATCGGCGGCTGATGGTCCGCTTCGTCTCGAACGTCGACGGAGCCGACCTCGTCGAAGCCCTTCGGGACCTCGACCCCCGCCAGACGCTCTTCATCGTCTCGTCCAAGACCTTCGCCACCCAGGAGACGCTCATGAACGCCCGGGCTGCCCGAGCCTGGCTCGTCGAGGGCCTTGGCGGCGACGAAACGGCCGTGGCCCGTCACTTCGTCGCCGTCTCCACGGCAGCCGACCGGGTCCGGGCCTTCGGGATCGACCCGGCGAACATGTTCGGCTTCTGGGACTGGGTCGGTGGTCGCTACAGCGTCGACTCGGCGATCGGGCTCTCCCTCATGATCGCCATCGGCCCCGACCGGTTCCGGGAGTTGTTGGCCGGCTTCCGAGCCATGGACGAGCACTTCCGATCGGCCGCCTTCGGGCGGAACCTGCCCGTCCTCCTCGGCCTCATCGGCCTCTGGTACGTCGACTTCTTCGGGGCCGAGACCCAGGCGATCGTCCCCTACAGCCGCTACCTGGAGCGCTTTCCCGCCTACCTCCAGCAGCTCGACATGGAATCGAACGGCAAGTCGGTCACCGTCGCCGGATCGGCGGTCGGCGTCCCGACGGGCCCGATCGTCTGGGGGACGGCCGGCACGAACGGCCAGCACGCCTACTTCCAGCTCCTCCACCAGGGGACCCGGCTCGTCCCGGTCGACCTCATCGGCTTCCTCCGGCCGCCCGATCCGCTCGTCGGCAATCCGATGGTCGAAGCCCACCACGACGCGCTCATGGCGAACTGCTTCGCCCAGGCCGAGGCCCTCGCCTTCGGGCGGACGGCGGCCGAGGTCGCCGCCGAGGGCGTGCCACCGAACCTCGTCCCCCACCGGACGTTCCCCGGCAACCGACCGACGAACACGATCCTCGGCCCCCAGCTCGATCCGGCGGTCCTCGGCGCCCTCATCGCCCTCTACGAGCACAAGGTCTTCGTCCAGGGGACGATCTGGGGGATCAACTCCTTCGACCAATGGGGGGTCGAGCTCGGCAAGGTCCTGGCCGGCCGGATCGAGCCCGAGCTTCGGGCGACGGCCGGAGCCGAGCCCGAGCTCCACCACGACCCCTCGACGAACGCCCTCATCCGGCGCTATCGGCGCTTCCGAGCTGGCCGCGGGGCCGACGGCAGCTGAGTCGCTGACCGAGCCGCTCGACGGTCGCTGGCCGCGGCGAGGCCGATCCGGCCCCAGACCCCCTCGACGGATCGCCGCCCGTCGACGCCCGACGTCCTCCTCTGCTACCATGCCGGGTCGCGCGCCGTCCGACCCGTGCCTGGCGCGTCGCCCGCCGTCCGCCGTACCGGGACGGCCACGCCCACCGGTCTGTAGAACGAACCCGCAAGGAGCGAGGTACCCCGTTGGCCAAGACGCCCCGCAAGTGGAGCGGTGCCCGGACGCCATCCGCCCTCAAGCGCGTCCGCGCCTCAAGCCGCCGCCACGCCATCCTCCAGCCGCGCCGGAGCGCGGCGAAGACCCTCGTCAAGAAGGCGCTGACCATCGCCGTCACGAAGCCCGAGGGCGCCGACCCGATGGCGGCCCTCGCCGAAGCGGTGAGCGCCCTCGACCGGGCGGCGAAGGTCGGCGCCATCCACCCGAACGCTGCCGCTCGACGGAAGTCGCGCCTCGCCCGCAAGGTGAACGCCGCCCTCGCCGGCGAGGCCGTCCAGACGGCCGCCCGGGCGACGAAGACAACCGGGGCAGCGGCCGCGGCGAAGGCGGCGAAGGCGCGGATCGCGGCCTCGAAGGCGGCGAAGTCGAAGGCCGCCCAGACGGCCGCCGAAAAGGCCCGCGTCGCCCTTAGCAAGTCGGCCCGGGCTTCCGACGGGACGACCGCGGCCGGGGCGAAGCCGACAGGGTCGAGTGGCGCCGCTCGACGGTCGAAGAAGGCGGCGACGTCGGCGGGCCCGGCGACGAAGCCCCGCTCGAAGCGAACAGCGGAACCGGGCGCTTAGGCCACCGGCCGTGGGCGTCGGTTCGTCGCCCCGAAGGCGAGTGCGCCGCCGACGGCACCGACGAGGGTGAGACCGAAAAGGGTGACCGCCGTCGTCCGCTGCTCGCCCCAGTAGAAGTCGCTGAAGCTCGCCGCATCCCTCACCCCCGCCGCTTCGAGGGCGGGGCCGCGGCCGTCGGCGAGGTAGCGGCGGTAGACGCAGTCGGCGCCCTGCTGGCAAGCGATGCGGCCGCCCGCCGCCGCGTCGCGGTAGCCGTCGTCGGCGGTGAAGAAGAGAGCCTTCGTCCCCAAAAAGAGGAGGGCGAAGGCCGCGCCGGTCATGATCCCGGCCAGGATGGCGTTGGCGAGGACGCGGGGCCAGGGGCCGCCTCGTCGCTCGGAACGCTCGTTCGCGTAGTAGCCGATGAGGAGTCCGGCCGGGAGGGCGAGGAGCCCGACGGCCGCCTCTCCGACGGGAATGACGAGGAGAAAGCTGACGGCGATGGTCGCCGCCATGCCGACCCCGACCCAGCCGGCGAAGACGGCTCCCCGATCGACGACGCTCGCCACCGGCCAGAAGGTCGACCTAGACCGGCCGCTCGCCGGCGGCAGCCGCGGTGCCGAGGCCGGCAGCCGCGGTGTCGAGGCCGGCAGCCGCCGCTCGAGTAAGGGCCGTCCGGCCGGCGTAGATGGCTGTGTCCTCGAGCTCGTCGGCGATCCGGAGAAGCCGGTTGTACTTGGCGACCCGTTCGGAGCGAGACGGCGCCCCGGTCTTGATTTGCCCCGTGCCCATGGCGACGACGAAGTCGGCGATCGTCGTGTCCTCGGTCTCGCCCGAACGGTGGCTCACCATCGCCGTCCAGCCCGCCCGCCGGGCGAGCTCGATGGCGGCGATCGTCTCGGTCAGGGTCCCGATCTGGTTCAGCTTGATGAGGACGGAGTTGGCCGCCCCGAGGGCGATCCCGCGGGCGATCCGCTCCGTGTTCGTGACGAAAATGTCGTCGCCGACGAGCTGGAGGCGCGACCCGAGCCGCTCGGTCAGGAGCCGCCAGCCGTCCCAGTCGTCCTCGGCCATCCCGTCCTCAAGGGAGACGATCGGGTAGCGGCTCGCCCAGTCGGCCCAAAGCTCGACGAGCTCGGCCGATTCGAGGGTTCGCCCCTCCCGGGCGAGGCGGTAGCGGTACGGCACCCCGTCCCCGCCCGCCTCGACGATCTCGCTCGCCGCCGGATCGAGGGCGATGGCGACGTCCTCGCCAGGGCGGTAGCCGGCCCGCTCGATGGCCCGGAGGACGACCTCGACGGCCGCCTCGTTGGACGGCAGGGACGGCGCGAAGCCACCCTCGTCGCCCTGGCCGGTCGCGTGGCCACCCTCGTGGAGGATCGCTCGGAGGGCGTGGAAGACCTCGGCCCCGGCCCGGAGGGCTTCGGGGAAGGAGGGCAGGCCGAGGGGGACGACCATGAACTCCTGGAAATCCGTCGAGTCGGCCGCGTGCTTGCCGCCGTTGAGGATGTTGAAGAACGGAACGGGCAAGATCCGGGCTCCGATGCCACCGAGGTACCGATAGAGGGGAAGGTCGTGGCTCGCCGCCGCGGCATGGGCGCAGGCGAGGGAGACGCCGAGGATGGCGTTCGCCCCGAGCTTCGACTTGTTCGGTGTCCCGTCGAGCTCGAGGAGGGTGGCGTCGATGGCCGCCTGGTCGTCGGCCGGGAGACCGACGAGGGCCGGGGCGATCGTCTCGGCGACGTTCCGGACGGCCGTCAAGACCCCTTTCCCGCCGTAGCGGGCCGGGTCGCCGTCGCGGAGCTCGACCGCTTCGTGGGCGCCTGTCGAGGCGCCCGAGGGAACGGCCGCTCGGCCGACGGAGCCGTCGACGAGGACGACGTCGACCTCGAGGGTCGGGTTGCCGCGCGAATCGAGGATCTCGCGGGCGTCGATGACTTCGATCTCGGTCATGGCTCCTCCTTGTCCTCCTTCGGCGGGCGGTCGAGGAGGACAGCGATGCCGGGCAGCTCCCGGCCCTCGAGGAACTCGAGGGAGGCCCCGCCGCCGGTGCTGATGTGGGTGAAGGCCTCGGCGAGGCCGAGCTGATCGATGGCGGCCACCGAGTCGCCGCCGCCGACGACGACGGTCACCCCAGCCTTCGCCCGGTCAGCGAGGAAGCGGGCGATCGCCTTCGTCCCGTGGGCGAAGGAAGGGATCTCGAAGACGCCGAGGGGGCCGTTCCAGAAGACCGTTCGAGCGTCGGCGAGGGCTTCCTCGAAGGCTGCCTGGCTCACCTTGCCGATGTCGACGATCGACCAGGAGGCCGGGACCTTCTCGGCGGGGACGGTCTTGTACTCGGCGCCGCGGGTCACCTCCTTGGCCACGACGACTTCGCTCGGGAGGACGAGACGGACCCCCTTCTCCTCGGCCTTGGCGACGAGGCGGCGAGCGTCCTCGACACGGTCGTGCTCGGCCTTGCTCTTGCCAATGGGCTTCCCGAGGGCGAGGAGGAAGGTGTTCGCCATCCCACCGCCGATGACAAGCGTGTCGACCTTGTCGAGGAGGTTGTCGAGGACCTTGATCTTGTCCGAGACTTTCGCCCCACCGAGGACGGCGGCGAAGGGCCGCTCGGGGTTCTCGAGGAGGCGCGAGAGCATCACGATCTCGCGCTCCATGAGGAGGCCGGCGTAGGCCGGCAGGAGCTGAGCGATGCCGACGGTGCTGGCATGGGCCCGGTGGGCCGTCCCGAAGGCATCGTTGACGTACACGTCGGCGTAGGAGGCGAGGGCCCGTGCGAACTGCGGGTCGTTCTTCTCCTCCTCCGGATGGAAGCGGAGATTCTCGAGGAGGAGGATCTCACCCGGCCGGAGCCGCCGGACGGCGTCCTGGGTCCCCGGCCCGAGGGCATCGCCGGTGACGGGCACCGTCCGGCCGAGGAGCGTCGAGAGCCGGGCCGCCACGGGCCGCAGCCGGAGGGCCTCGACGACCCGCCCGTCGGGTCGGCCGAGGTGGCTGGCGAGAACGATCCGGGCGCCGTGGCTCATGAGGTAGCGGATCGTCGGCAGCGCTGCCCGGATCCGAGAGTCGTCGGTGACCTTGCCGTCCTCGAGGGGGACGTTGAAGTCGACCCGGACGAAGACGCGCTTTCCGGCCGGGTCGAAGTCACGGATCGTGAGCTTGTCCATCGTCGTCTGTCCTTCGTGGTGCCGCCCGAGCCGGGCGGTCGCCGGGCCGCCACCGCATGCCATCGGGCTCCGGCGTCGAGCCCGGCGCTTCGGGGAGGCTCGCCGGGCCGGCTCGGCGCCGACTCGGCGCCGACTCAGACGCGGCTCGCCGCCGGGAGCTTGGCCGCGACCATGGCCACGAGGTCCGCCACCCGGCAGCTGTAGCCCCACTCGTTGTCGTACCAGGCGATGACCTTCACCATCGTGCCGCCCATGACCATCGTGCTCCTGGCGTCGATGATCGAGGAGCGATCGTCGCCTCGGAAGTCGGAGGAGACGAGAGGCTCCTCGGAGACGCCCAGGATGCCCTTCATCGGGCCGGCGGCGGCGGCCCGGAAGGCTTCGTTCAGCTCGTCCACGCTCGTCGGCCGGGCGACATCGGCGGTGAAGTCGACGACGGAGACGGTCGGCGTCGGGACCCGCAGGCTGAAGCCGTCGAACTTGCCCTTGAGGTCGGGGATCACGAGGGCGAGGGCCTTCGCCGCGCCGGTCGTCGTCGGGATGATGTTCTGACCGGCCGAGCGCGCCCGGCGCGGGTCCTTGTGGGCGACGTCGAGGATCCGCTGGTCGTTCGTGTAGCTGTGGATCGTGTTCATCAGCCCTCGCTCGATCGTGCAGAGGTCGTGGACGACCTTCGCTGCCGGAGCGAGGCAGTTCGTCGTGCAGGAGGCGTTGCTGATGATGTGGTGGCGCTCCGGGTCGTAGGCGGCGTCATTGACGCCGAGAACGATCGTCACGTCCTCACCCTTGGCGGGGGCGGTGATGATGACCTTCTGAGCCCCGGCCTCGAGGTGGGCACGCGCCTTCGCCGCGTCGGTGAAGCGGCCGGTCGATTCGACGACGATGTCGACACCGAGGTCGCCCCAGGGCAGGTTCGCCGGCTCGGGCTCCTTGAGGACGCGGATCTGGCGGCCGTCGATGATGAGGCCGTCCTCGGTGTGGTCGACCGTGCCAGGATAGGCGCCATAGGTCGAGTCGTGCTTGAAGAGGAGGGCGTTCAGGCTCGTCTCGACGAGGTCGTTGATCGCCACGACCTCGACGTCCGGAGCCCGCTCGAGGAGCGCCTTCAGGGTCTGGCGGCCGATCCGGCCGAAGCCGTTGATACCGACGCGAACTGCCATGGCAGAACCTCCTTCGTCAGTCGTCGCCGCGCCGAGCGCCCCCGACGGCACCTCGGCGCTGCCCCACCCGCGCGGCCCGACGGCCGGCCGGCGTTCGTTCGCAGGGAGCGCTGACCCGCCCGTGGGAGCCGATCGGGCTCCTGCGGCCGGGCGGACGCCCGGCCCGGCGTGGATGCAGGACGGGATGGCAGAGCGGGCCTCGCGCTGATGGATTTCCTGGGATCTGCCGGCATTCTAGCAGAGGGCTCGGCCGCTCCAGGGTGAGCCGAATGGACCCGAGTCGCCCGGCAGCCGGGTCGCTCGCGGGGCGCCGGGTGGCCCCCGGCGGCGGGCCGAGTGTCAGGGGGAGGACGGGACGAGGCACCGGCGGCCGCGCCAGCAGGCGGGAAAGGCGCCCCGGAGGTGGGAGAGGCAGGCCGGGAAGCGGGGACAGGGGCGCCGGAGCGACGCCGCAGCGGGAGAACGAAAAAAGCCCCCGCCGGGTTGCTCCGACGGGGGCCGATGGCGCTCGGACGGCTCAGCCGCCGATCCGGAAGACCTTGCCGCCGCACTTCGGGCAGGTGCCCTGGACGGCCGGCTTGCCGTTCTTCATCGTGATCTGCTGCGGGTTCTGGATCTGGACCTTCATCTTGTCCTTGACGCAGTACGCCTCTGCCACGGAGCTCCTCCTTCTAGTGCTTGCCGGACCCGGAGCCATCGCCCCCGGCCGGGTTCATGACGCGCGAGACCAGAGGGACGGCCGCCAGCGGTCCGTCCCGGCAGCGCGCTTCTGGCGGTCGAGTTCGGCGAGGACGAGCAGGCTCTCCAGGCCGGTCTCGACGCATGCCGCTTCCGCGCGCTCTTTCGCCTCGCCCTCGACAAAGGCGCCGGTCGTCCGCTGGGCGAAGACGGCGCACACCGCTCCGGCCCGGCATCCGGCGAGCCCAGCGAGGACGAAGAGTGCCGATGCCTCCATCTCGAAGTTGAGGACGCGCTGGCGCGCCATCGCTTCGGCCAGGTCAGGGTAGCGGATCGGGAGCTGGGGGATGGGGCGACCTTGCGCGCCGTAGAAGCCGGGCGCCGTCGCCGTGAGTCCCACGTGGGCCCGATGCCCGAGCCGGGCGGCCGCCTCGATGAGGGCGAGGACCGCCTCGTAGTCGGCGACCGCCGGGTAGCCGTCGGCCACGAACCAGCTCGTCGTCGTCTCCAGCCGGACGGCTCCAGTCGAGATGACGACATCGCCGAGGCCGATCTCCGGCTGGAGGGCCCCGGACGACCCGACCCGGATGAAGGTCGGCCGTTTCGTGATCGCCAGCGCCTCCGCAACGACGATCTCGACGTTGTCGGTCCCGATCCCCGTCGAGACGACGGAGATTCGGAGGCCACGGTACGTGCCGGTGACCGAGGCGAACTCTCGGTGCCGGTGTTCGAGCTCGATCGTCTCGAGCCGGGCGGCGATCCGGGCGGTTCGATCAGGGTCGCCGGGGAGGAGGATGTACTCGGCCAGCTCGCCTGGCCCGAGCCCGATGTGGTACTGCCGTTCTCCTGTCGGGAGCGCAACGCGGCGGTCCGCGTACGGCAACCTCTCGTCCCTCTCTCCGCTGTTCGCGACGCTGGCGCGCGAAACTCGGCCGAGCATAGTGCGCGCCCTCCACGAGCGTCAAGCCGCGGGGGATGCCGGGCGTCGGGGACGCCGCGCCGAGCCCGCGAGTCGGGGGCGGGCTGACGTACCATCGCCTCATGCCCCTCGCTGACGTCCACGACTGGTTCGCCGACCTCGGCGGCGGGACGCGGGTCGCCCTCGTCGTCGCCGGCACTTTCCGCTCCGACGCCGGGGTCCTCCTCGGCCACGTCCCGCGGCCGACCTGGCTGCCACTCGTCCGGGACGAGATCGATCCCGCGAACCGCCTCCGGCAGGCCCTGAACTGCCTGCTCGTCGAGACACCGGCCGGCCGGGTCCTCGTCGAGACCGGGATCGGGGAGCGGCTGAGCGAGAAGATGCGGAACCTCCGTGGCGTCGAAGGGCCACCGATCCTCGAGGCCCTCCGGGCAGCCCGCTTCGCCCCCGAGTCGATCGATTGGGTCGCCCTCAGCCACCTCCACTTCGATCACGCTGGCGGCCTGCTCGACCGGCACGGCCAGCCCGCCTTTCCGCGGGCCCGGATCGTCGCCCAGCTTACCGAGTGGCGGATGGCTCTCGACGACAACCCGCGGATCGTTGCCAGCTACGACCAGCCCGAGCTCCGGCTCGTCGCCCCCCTCGCCGAGCCCGACGCCGCGGACGGCGAGCAGGAGCTCCTGCCCGGGGTCGTCGTCGTCCCGACGGGCGGCCACACCGCCGGCCACCAGGCCATCGTCGTTCGGGGCCCGACGGGGACCGTCGCCTTCTTCGGCGACCTCTGCATGCGGCCCTGGAGCGTCCAGCCGACCTGGTTGCCGAGCTTCGACGACTTCCCCATCGACAGCGTCGAGGTCAAGGCGGACCTCTTTCGGCGGGCCGCGGCGGAGAACTGGCGGATCGTCCTCTCCCATGAGCCCGAGCGCCCGATTGGGCGGATCCGCCGCCGAGGGGATCGCTACGAGTACGTCCCCGATTGAAGCTGCGGGACGGACGGCCGCTCCCGATCGCCGCCCGACCTCGACGGCCGCGCGAGGTCGATCGCCACTCACCGCCGCCCACTCCTCTGGATGGCGGCCAGACGCGCCCGAACCTGAGCTGCGAGGCGGAGCCGAGCTCGTTCCCGAAGGAGAACCCGACCGAGGATCGAGGCGATCGACCCGCCGAGGACGAGCCCGAGGGGGAGGATCGGCACGGGCGCCGTCGAGCCACCGAGGCCGGCTGCGTTCGGAGCCTCGGGGCCGACCTCAGGCGAAGCGGCACCGAAGGGCAGCGCCCCCGGCTCATCGAACGCGGTGGACGCACCGAGGTCACCGACGGGGATGAGCCCCGCCGCCTCCTCGACGACGACGGCGACCTCGGTCCCGACCCGCCGAACGAACCCGACGACGTTCACCGCGTCCCCCGGCTCGATGAGGTCGAGGTAGCCGGCAGCCTCGCCGCCGAGGACGACCCGCCCCTCGGCGGTCCCGTCATCGAGGCGGAACCCGTCGACGATGAGCGTCACGACGAGACCGCCGACCCGGACCCGCGATCCGACGTGGCGGGCAAGGTCGGCGAGATCGACGTCGCTCACGGGAGGCGGAAGGGAGCCGCCCGTCGACGAGCCCGGACTCTGGGCGATCGCTCCGGTCGACCCTGAGGCCGCGCCGAGGGAGGGGCCGACGGCAACGTCTGCCGATCCTCGAGGGAGGACCGCGAAGCGCCGGTCGGCCGCCGTGGGATACGGTCGCCGGACGATCCCGGTCACCGTCGCTGGTCGCCCCTCGACGAGGATCGAGGCTGGGATCCCGGCCCCGGCCAGGCCGTCCACGGCGACCCGCTCGCCACGGACAGCGAGCTCGGCCCGCCAGCGTCCTCCGAGCCGTCGGACCCCGACGACCGTCCCGCTCACCCGGACGAGGCGCCACTCGTCGGCAGGGCCCGGCGCCCGGTCGAGCCGGGCGGCAACGACCGGTCGGCCGACGCCGAGCCGCTCGATCTCCGAGGCTCGCAGACGTGGGGCACCATAGGCCCGGCCCATGGTCCCGGTCGCTCGGATGCCCTCCCCAAGCGAGGGCGCCGCAGCGCTGGCCGGCAGGAGGATCTCGACGGCACCCGTTCCGTCCTGGACGACGATCCGGCGACCCGAGGCGTCAAGGAGGGTCGCCGGGGCGGTGACGGTGCCCTCGATGGTGACGACGCCGCTCGCCCGGAGCGCGCTCCGGATGGGGAGGAGCGCTCCGGGACTCGAGCCGCCGCCCGGAGCCGGCGTCGGACCCGGCGTCGTCGAGGGCTCGGCCGAAGCGAGCTCGAGGACGTCGGCTCGGTCGCGGAGCCAAATCCGGTAGCCGTCGAGGGCACCCTTTCGGGAGGCTCGTTGGCCGACGATCCCGGTCAGCTCGTAGCGAGCGCCCGACCGGAAGGAGCCGGCCGTGAGCCCGCTCGAGCCGTCGGCCATGATCCGGACCGTCATCCCGGCGTCGTCGACGAGGTCGAAGGCGATGTCACCGCTCGTCGCCCGGCGGACGGTTCCCTTCAGGACACCGGCGAGCCGGACGAGGCGGGCTTCGGTCGCCTCGCCGAGGTCGATGCCGAGAACGGGGAGCGGCTCCGGGAGGGGGCCGCTCCCGCCCGGGACGACCTCCCGGGTGGCCCGGACCTCCAGCTGTCCGTACGGGTCGCCCAGGGAGCCCTCGACGGTGAGGAGATCGCCCCTCCCGGGCCGGGGATCGCCGTCGTCGAGGCGGACGACGATCGCCCCGGTCGAGTCGGCGACGACGACGAGGGCGGGATGTCCGAGGCGCCCGGGCTCGGCGGTGACGACCCCGCCGACCCGGACGACGGTCCCGACCGATCTCGATCGGGCCTCGGCGATGGACAGGACGTTCGGCGTCGCCGATGGGCCCGGGCTCGGCCCGCTCGTCGGGCTCGGGCTCGGAACGGGCGAGGGACCAGGGATCGACGATGGGCTCGGGCTCGGCGATGTCCCCGGGCTGGGCGACGAGGTCGGCTCGGGCGGGGTCGGCAACGGAGTCGGTGATGGCCTGGGAGTCGAGGAGGGCAGGATGACGAGCTCCCCGGCGAGGGTGGTATAGACCCGGTACCCGGCGAGCCCGGTCCCGCTGCTATCGCGCTGCCCGAGGGGCCCCGTCGCTTCGATCTCGTCGCCTCGGACGAGCTGAACATCGCCGAGCGCTGCCGCCCCGACGACGATCCGCAGGGGGCCGCTTCCGTCGTCGATCGTCACCCCGAGTCCGTCGGCGAGGGCAGACGGGCTCTCGGTGATGGCGCCCCGTACGGTGACGCGGGTCCCCTCGAGGGTCTCGCCGGCCGCGCCAGTCGCCGTCCGGATCGGGAGCGGGAGCGTGGCTTCGCCGAGGGCCGTCACGTCCGGCTCGGCGACCCGGAGAACGAGCTGCCCGTAGCGGCTGTCGAGGGTGCCCCGGAGGGAGACCCGGGTCCCGGCCGGCATGGGGGTCGCGACGGGTGCGGCGAGGTAGAGGCCGATCCCCGCCGTTTCGTCCTGGAGGAAGGCGCTCCGACCGCTCTCGAGGGCACCGAGATCCGTCGTCAGGACGCCGGTCGCAGCGACGACGGTCCCCAGCGGCAGGCCGCGGATGGCAGCGATCGTCAGGGACGGCGTCGGGCTCGGCTCGGGCGGGCTCGGGGTGGGACTCCCGCTCGGGCTCGGCTCGGGCGGGCTCGGAGGAGGCGCAGGGGAGGCGGAGGGGGAGACCGAAAGAGACGGGGCGGGTGTCATCGAGGGCGACGAGGTCGCCGTCGGGGCGGGCGACGGCGGCTCCTGAGTCGGGAGCGGCGTCGAGGTCGGCACCGGGGACGGCGTCGGGGAGACCCACGGGGCCGGCTCCTCGCTCGGGGGCGGGGCGGATGGGCTCGGGGGCGGGGCGGATGGGCTCGGGAGCGGCGCCGGCGGAGCGGCGAGGTTCTGCGGCAGCGGGGCACTCTGGACGAACCAGTCGGCGGCGTTGTCGTTGGTGTCCTCTCGGTTCCCGGCTGATCCGCCGGGCCGCCGCTCGATCGACGCCCCGGGCGGCGGTGCCGGCGCCGCAGCCCCCTCGACAAAGCCGTTCGTCGCGTCGCCCCATCCCACGGCATCGACCGGGGCCCCACCGACAGGCCGCAGGACGAGCGCTCCGCCCGCGGCCGACAGGCCGCCGCTGTAGGTGGCGTCGGCGATCGCCGCGAAGGCCCCGAGGCCGTTCGCGAGGAGGAGATGCCGACCCGGTTCGAGGAAAAGAGACCCTGCCCAGGCTGCCTTCCGGGTGACCGTGCCGCCCGAACTCGTGACGTAGACGAGCTCGTAGCCGCCGAGATCGACCGGCAACGGGCCGGCGTTCGTGAGCTCGACGTACTCGTCCGAGGCCGACGCGCCGCCGGTCACGACCTCCGCCAGGAGGAGCCCGCTGGAGGGCGGCCAGCTGACGTCCGCGAGGGGCACGATGGGCCCGAGGGCGGTCTCCGGGACGGTCGGACCCGGATGGCGGCTCGGCGATCCGGTGCCGACCGAGCCGAGAACGACGAGGAGGATGAGGACACCCGCCAGACGACGAACCATGGCTCCAGCTCCCCGGCGGGCAACTCGCGACGGACGCTCACGGCGGACAGCGCCAGTTCTAGCCTCCACCGCTTATCGATCGCTCATCCCTCCGAGCCGGTGCCGTAGCATTGGGCGACACCGTCGGCGACCGGCTCCCCGTCCCCGTTCACCCACCGGGCGCCAGGGGGACAGATCGGCCGACGACCAGGACCGACGAGACCGCGGAGGAACGATGGCCCGCGCCAAGAGAACCGACCGAGCCGAAGCCCGCCGCCGCTATCGGGCCGCCCTCGCCGCCCAACGAGCCAGCGCGGCGGCCGAGGCGCCGGAGCCGAGCCCGCCCCGGCCCCCGCAGAGGCAGGATCGCTCCCAGGTCCCGATGCCTGGCGGCGGCCGCGTGGGAACCGTCGCCGCCTTCCGGCTGGCGGCGACCCCGGCCGACATCCGGGCCGATCTCTCCTACCTCCCGACCCTCTTTCGGGGGACGAAGGCGATCTGGCTCCCCAGCCTCGTCCTGGCCGCCATCGTCGCCGTCTTCCTCCTCCCGAGTGCCCGCGAGAACACGATCGTCGTTCTCGTCTTCCAGACCTTCCTCGCCCCGCCGCCGATGGCCGGGCCCTTCCTGGCCGGCCTCCTCGCTCCTCGAGCGGCGTGGCTCGCCGGCGGGATCGTGGCCCTCGTCGGCGCCATCCTCTATGCCCTGGCTCTCCTCGCCGTCCCCGAGACGCGCGCGGCCGTCGAGGAGCGGCCCGACCTCGCCCTCTACGCCATCCTCGCCGCGCCGTCCTTCGGCATCCTCGTCGGAGCCTTCGCCGGCTTCTATCGGCGCTTCCTCCGACTGACCTCACCGAACCAGGGCCGCCGGCAGAGCCGGGGGACCAGGCGAGCGGCCGGCCGCGGCCGCTGATCGCGCAGCGCTGCCGACCCGGGAGCCACTCCTCAGCCGAGGCGCCGGAGACCCGCGTAGCCGAGGGCTCGGACCCCGGGCGGATGCACCGGTCCTCCAGACCGGGCCACCGCCTCGACGAGGGGCGCGATCTGCCAGGCCACGACGTTCACGACCGACCCTTCGCGCTGGAGCCGCCCCTCGACGACGAGGAGGGCGTGACGCCGCACGACGTGGCGGTCCCGCTCCCAGACCGCCGGCCAGAGGGTGACGTTCACCATCCCCGTCTCGTCTTCCAGGGCGAGGAAAACCGTCCCCTTGGCCGTCATCGGGTGCTGGCGGGTAACGACGAGACCGGCGATCCGGACCGATCCCTCGGATCGCTCGGCGAGGGTTCCGTTCGGGACGACGCCGAGTCGGTCGAGGGCCGGTCGGAAGAGCTCGACGACCTGGCGCTCCGGATCGAGACCGAGGACGGCGTAGGCGTCACCGAGGCGCTCCGCCTCCGAGAGCGGTGGGAGCTCGGGTGCCGGCGTCGGGGGGAGGCCGAGGGGGAGCGATCGAGCCGGCGGGTCGACGATCCGCCCCGTCCCTCGACGCCCCGCCCGGACGGGCCGCCGCCGACCGTCCCCCGCCACCTCGCGGAGCTCCCAGAGAAGCGCCCGCCGCGGTCGACCGAAGGAGTCGAGCGCCCCGGCGCGAACGAGTCGCTCGAGGAGCTCCTCGGGCAGAGCAGTCCGTTCGACGACGTCGACCAGATCGCGGAACGGGCCCTCGGCCCGAGCCGCCTCGATCCGCGCCCCGGCCTCCTGCCCGAGACCGGTGACGAGGTGGAGGCCGAGCCGGACCCCCCAGCCGCGGGCGCTCTCAGCCGCCCAGCGTTGGCGGGCGGCAGCCGAGGGGATGACGCAGCCTGCCGATCGAACCGGTCGCGGCCGCTCGACGAGCCCGCAGCCCGGCGAGAGCGGCTCGCCGGGCTCGGCATCATGCGACCCGTCGTCGCCGGCCGCCCCGGCGAGGACCCAGCCCGGTCGACCCACCCATTCGGTCGTTGTCCGGTAGGCCGAGGCGTTGATGTCGATGGGGAGGACGGCGACCCCGTGCCGTTTCGCGTCGTTGACGAGGACCTCGACCGGATAGAAGCCCATCGGCTGGGCATTGACGAGACCGACGAGGAACTGGGCGGGATAGAAGAGCTTGAGGAAGGCCGACTCGTAGGCCGTCCGGGCGAAAGCTGCGGCATGGCTCTTGGCGAAGCCGAAGGAGGCGAAGGCGGCGACCTGGCGGAAGAGCTCCTCGGCCGTCGGTCGATCGAGCCCCCGGTAGGCGAGGCAGCCCTCGACGAACCGCTCGTGGAGCTTCTCCATCTCCCGGGCCGAGCGCCACGTCCCCATGGCCCGCCGAAAACCATCCGCTTCGGCCGCCGTGAAGCCGGCGACGTCGATGGCGATCCGCATGACCTGCTCCTGGTAGAGGATGACGCCGAGGGTCTCGGCGAGGATCGGCTCGAGGGACGGGTGGAGGTACGTCACTGGCTCGAGACCCTGGCGGCGCCGGAGGTAGGGGTGGACGGCGTTGCCCTGGATCGGACCCGGGCGGATGATTGCCACCTCGACGACGAGGTCATCGAGGCAACGCGGCCGCGACTTCGGGAGGGTCTGCATCTGGGCCCGGCTCTCGACCTGGAAGACGCCGACGGTGTCGGCCGCAGCGAGCATGGCGTAGACCTCGGGGATGTCCTCCGGCAGTCGGTCGAGGTCGAGGCAGACGGCGCAGTCGTGCTCGATCCAGGCGAGGGTCTCGTCGATGGCGGCGAGCATCCCGAGACCGAGGAGGTCGAGCTTGATGAGCTTGAGCGTCTCGACGTCCCGCTTGTCGTACTGGACGACGACCCGGCCCGGCATCGTCGCTCGCTCGAGGGGAGCGATGTCGACGAGGGGGGCCGCGGTGACGAGCATCCCGCCGGTGTGGATCGAAAGGTGGCGTGGGAAGCCGTCGAGCCTGGCGCAGAGCTCGAGCCAGCGCTCCCAGTCCGACCAGCCGACGGTCGAACCGCCCCTGGGTGCCGGAGCCGGATCGGGCTCCAGGCGAGCGACGGACGAATGGGGCAGCGGCCGACCGAGCCGGTCGCGGAGGACACCGTCCTGGGCAGACCCGCCGCGGCTCCCGTCCCGGGCCGGATCCCGGAGCGAATCGGACCGTCGGCGACCCGGGATGGCGAGGCGCCCCGTCCGGTCCACGAGCCCCCGGTCGGTGGCAGCGCGGTCCGGCGAGCGAGCGGCCCCCTCGACGGCTCGCCGGAAGAGGTGGGCGAAGCCGCCGTCGGCCTCGAGATCGCGACGAACCATGACCGAGTCGTACGTCTCGACCGCCTTCGCCACCCGGTCGACGAAGGGGCGCGGGAAGCCGAGGGCGAGGCCGACCTCCCGGACGGCCGATCGAGCCCGGTAGGTGACGACGTTGCAAACCATGCCGGTGTGTTCGGCCCCGTACCGCTCGTAGACGTATTGGATGACCTCTTCTCGCCGAGCCGCCGAGAAGTCGATGTCGACGTCCGGGTACGTCGTTCGGCCCTCGTTGATGAAGCGCTCGAAGAGGAGGTTGTGGCGGATCGGGTCGACCCGGGTGATCCCGAGGACGTAGGCGACGATCGAGTCGGCGGCACTCCCTCGCCCCTGAGCCGGGATACCCCGCTGGCGGGCGAAGGCCATGAGGTCCCAGCAGATGAGGAAGAACTCGGCGAGACCCGTCCGTTCGATGACCTCGAGCTCGTGGGCGAGCTGGCGGACGACGGCCGGGGTGAGGGGCTGGTAGCGCCGCCGGGCGCCCTCCCAGCAGAGGCTCGAAAGGTAGCTGAAGGGGGTCTCCCCGGCCGGGACCGGGAAACCCGGGAAGCGGTACTGCTCGAAGCCGAGGTCGACCGAGCAGGCCGCGGCGAGCTCGGCCGTCGCGGCGAGGCCGGCCCGCCAGGCTCGGGCGACGGCGGGCGCGTCGCTCGCGGGCGGGAGGGCGGCGAGGTCTGCCTCCGACTTCAGGAAGAGCTCCCCGCTCGGACTCCGGAGGCTGCCCAAGGTGTCGAGGGTTCGGCCGTGGCGAATGGCCGTCAGGACGTCGTGGAGCTCGCGGTCTTCAGGCCGGGCATAGTGGACGTCGTTCGTGACGACGACCGGCAGACCGAGCTCGTCGGCGAGGCGAGCGGTCTCGGCGACTCGCCAGTCATCGTCGGGGAGGAGATGGTGGTTCAGCTCGAGGAAGAAGCCGCTCTCGGCCACGCTGTCGGCCCGGCCGAAGATCCGGGCGTACCGCTCAGCAGCCGCCCGGGCACCGGCCCGATCGCCGGCGACGAGCCGCCTCGCGATCTCGCCCTGCCGACAGCCGGAGAGGGCGACGAGCCCTTCCGTGTGCGCCTCGAGGAGGGCGTGGTCGAGGCGGGGCACACCCTTCGTGCCGGCCAGGTTCGCCCGGGAGACGAGGCGACAGAGGCTTCGGTACCCCACCGACGATCGGGCGAGGAGGACGAGGTGCGGGCCCCGGCTCTCCTCGGGGACGCCGCGAAGGTCCGGCCGAAGGGGCGGCCGATGACCGGGCAGGCAGGGCCGCTTCGCGCGGAGGCGGGCCGGTCGGCCGTCGACGGGCTCGTCGACGAGGACGCCGTTCGACCCGCATCGCTCGCCCTCCCGGTGAACGGGACGCGTCCGCCGGGCTGGAACGACGACGCCAGCCGGATCCGGAACGGCGGGGTCGGCCAGCTCGACCTCCACGCCGACGATCGGGTGGATGCCGGCGGCCTCGGCCGCGGCGACGAACCGCACGACTCCGTAGAGGCCGGCGTGATCGGTCACCGCCAGGCCGGCCAGACCGAGCTCGAGGGCCCGGGCGACGAGGTCGTCGGCGGCCGACGCGCCGTCGAGGAACGAGAAGTTCGTGTGGCAGTGGAGCTCGGCGTAGGCCATCGGCACAAGGATAGAACAAACGTTCGCATCTGCCTCGGTCGAGTCGCGCGGCTGGCCCCGTCCCCCTCGCATTCGCCGCGCCGGTGCAACATTTCGACCCTCGTCGACGTCTCATCGGCGTGCGTTCGCAGGTGATCCTGATCGCCCGTTCGGTCCTCGTCAGGCTCGGCCTGATCGGTCTCGTCTTCCTCCTCGTCGAGATCGTCCTCCCGGACCTTCTGGCGGCGGTCGCCCACTGATCGCACGACCCGTTTCGTACGGGACCCGGCGACGGACCGGAGCTGGGGTGTACCGGCCCGTCGACCTCGCGGCCTTCCCTGGTGAGCGGGGGAGCCGCCGACGGAGACCCGCCGTGCGACGGCCGCACGGCGGGTCTCTCCACGCCCGTCCCGCCAGCCCGGAAGTGCCGGGGCAGGGTACGATCTCCCCGAGCCATGACGAGCCAGCCACCGAACCACCGAGCCCGGTCCTCCCAGCCCGCCGCCACCGTCGCCGCGATCCTCTTCGGGGCTGGGACCCTCATCGGGGCTGGGATCCTCTTCGCCGCCTGCAGCGGGCCGAACCCGACGTCGAGTCCGCCACCCTCCGAGGCGAGCCCGGTCTCGGCCCCCTCGTCGAACCCGGAACCGAGCAGCGCGAGCCCCACCCCCACCCCATCGCCGAGCGTCGCGCCATCCCTCCCGACCCAATCCGAGACGACGATCGGCCGGATCTGGGACGCGCTTCCCCCGAGCTTTCCGCTCCCGACCGGGGCGGAGCCGACGGAGATCCGGGAGCCGGAGGAGCCGGCGAGCGGGATCTTCGCCGTCCCGGGCAGCGCAGCCGACGCCGCCGCCACGCTCCGGACGAGCCTCGAAGCCGCTGGCTTCCCGACGGCGGCCGCCAACGGTCCCTTCGAGGACGGCAGCTACGTGATCGACTCGACCGGGGCCGATGGCTGCCGGATCCGGTCGACGGTTCGGCCGATGGGCGATCTGACCGTCCTTCTCGTACGCTATGGGGCAGCCTGCCCCTTCGAGTGACGCAGCCTGCCCTTTCGAGTGACCTGGCTGGTCGCCGGTCGGTCACCACCGCCGATCCCGAGCGAGCCAGCCCCGACGAACCGCATCTGGGAGTGACAACGGTGGAGCCTCGACGCAGCGACTTCCTCGGCGCCGGTCTACTCGTTCTCGTCCTCGTCGTCCTCGTCGTCGCTGCCTTCATCGCCGCCCTCCCGAGCTGAGGGCGGGCTCGGGTCCCTGCAGCGGGAGTTCAGCACAGCTCGACGCCCGATCGATCGAGAGGCGACGCACCCGTCGCCGACTTCGGCTATCGTTGGGGCCGTCACGGGCACATCATCGTTCGCTCGTTTGCGGGGGTGATCGGGGTGCAGACAACGAGGCCGAGGGATGTGGGGCTCCTCGTTCTCGTCGTGGGCCTCTTCCTCATCCTCCTCGTCGTGAGCTTCTTCGGCGGCAGTCCCCCGAGCTGAGCCTCCCACCGGTGGGGCGGCGGCGCTGTTCGTCGCTCCATCGGCTGTCCGCCCGGCGGGTCGGACCTGCTTCTCCTGACCGTGTCTCGTTTCGCCATTGGCCGCCGGCTGCTCCGGGTTTCCGGTCGAAGGTCGCTTCGCCGAGCCATAGGGATTCAGTCGTAGAGCCGCTCGAGGTGCCACGAACCGGTCCGGCGATCGAGGTAGATGAGCGCCAGCCAGCGCGGCCCGACGACCTTGTAGTAATCGCGCTCGATCGGCTCCCGCCACCAGGCCTCACTGACCCGCCACCGATTGCAAACCTCGATCGGCTCGCTCCGGCCGAGCCAGCGGAGGCAACGCGGTCGGCCGGTCTCGTCGACGTCGACCTCGACCTCCGGGTGGCCGCGGAAGAGACGGGTCATTGCCGGCGCCTCCGGATGTCGAGGCTCGCTGGCACGCCGGCCGAAGCGGGCCCCGGCGCGGGTCCGACGGCACCGCCCTCAAGAAGAGGGACCGCCGCCCACGGGTGCCAGCGACTCCGTGCTTCCGCCCAGCGGGCTTCGGGATCGAGGATCTCGGCCCCAACGACCCGATCGGGCCCGAACTCGATGGCGAACCGGGCGAGCTGCCAGGCGAGCCGACCGCGGTTCGCTCCCTGCCGCCGGAAGAGCTCGAGCTGCTGACCGCCGTTCGGGATGAGCCCGCCGAGTTCGAGCTCGAGGCGCTCCACCGGCGCCGGTGGCGGCTGCCGCTCGAGGCGGACGAGGAGGAGCCGTTCGATCGCCTCGCCGTCCGCCGTTGGTTCGGGGAGGATCTGGCGGACGGTGAGGGTCGCTGGGATCGATCGAGCCTCGAGGCCGAGCCTGAGCTCTGCCGTCGCCGCTGCCTGACCACGGGCGGCGACGTGGCCGACGAGGCCGACGACGAGCCGGTGGAGGACGAAGCGGAGGGCGTCGAGGCGGTCGACCGCCGGCTCGAGGGAGAGGCCGAGGACGCACCGTTCGGGCACCCGGCGGGGTTCGATCGGTTCGATCTCCTCGCCGATGGCTCGAGCGTGCAGCCGGCTCCCCTCGGGTCCGAACCGGGCAACGAGGGCCGCCCGGGGAAGGGCCGCGACTTGCTCGACCTGCCGGAGCCCGAACCTGAGGAGGCGCTCCCGGACCTCGGGATCGGTGGTCAGGACCGTCGAGGGGAGCGGTGCCAGGAAGGTCGCCTCACTACCGGGCGGAACGATGACCGGTTCGGCCGGCCGAGAGCGGACCGCAGCGATCGTCGCCGCGAACCGGGTCCCGGCCACCCCGATCCTCGGCTGGACCGGCAGGAGCAATGCCACGGCCGAGGCGAGCCGGCGGACGAGGGCCCGCTCCTCACCCCAGAGGGTCTCGAGGCCCTCGATCCCGACTTCGACGAGGCCGAAGGCAGGGTCCGTCGGCTCGCTCGTCCCGGCGAGGGTCGGGCTGAAGGCCGCCAATCGCTCGAAGACCGCCTCGACGGCCGCCCGATCGGCCTCCGGACGCGGCTCGAGGCAGCGGACCTCGGGCACGAGGCGCTGGGCGGTGGCGAGGGGCGTGCCGCGTCGGATCCCGAGCGCCCGTGCCCTCGCGTTCGCGTCGAGGACGAGGCCCCCGCTCCAGGGTCGGCCGCCGACGACGATCGGCTCGATCGATGCCTCCGGCGAGGAGTCGGAGGCCCCCTCGCCGCTCGGGGACGAGCCGGCTCGGGTGAGGGCGAGATGGAGAAGGAGATGCGGCCAGAAGAGGTGGAGGCGTCGCATGGCAGGGTCGAGGCTCGAAGAGCGGTGGTGGTTCGCGCGTCGCCGGGTCGGGCGGTGCCCCTCGCTCGGGCCGTACCCCTCGCTCGGGCGGTGCCCCTCGCTCGGGCGGTACCCCTCGCTCGGGCGGTGCCCCTCGCGCGGGCCGTACCCCTCGCTCGGGCCGTACCCCTCGCTCGGGCGTCGATGGGCGAGGCGAGTCCTCTGCTCCGGGTCTCCGCATCGGTCGGTCGCGAGGGCCCTCCCAGCCGGCCCGCGGCGCAGCGGTGGGCAGGACTGGCACCTCGACCTCGAGGAGCCCTGGTCGACCGAGACAGGCGTCCCGTGGCCCGCCCTCGGCGTAGAGGATCTCGATCTCGGCCCGGCGCCCCGACGGCCCGAACCGGTTCCGGGTGACGACGACCTCCGTCCGCTGGCCGACGACGTCCCGCCCGAGCCGGATCCACGATCGCCGGACGAGCTCGAGCCGGAGGCCGAGGGCTGCCTCGAGGCCGGCCGGCGAGGACGAGCCGCCGGATCTCGGCCCGACCGCCGGCTCGAGGACGACGAGGAGGCTGCCCGAGCGACGGGCGAGGGCCGTCAGACGACCGATCCGGTCGGCGAGGACGGCCCCCCGGGCTGGTCGTCCCTTCGAGCGCTCGTCGGGGCCGGGATCGAGGTCGAGGACGAGGAGATCGACGAGTCGAGCCCGGAGGAGGGCACCGGCCAGGGCGAGGGTCTCGTCGGCAGAAGCCGGAGCGAGGACGACGAGCCACTCCAGCCGAACCCCCCGGGCGACGGCCTCGATCGGATCGAGACTCCTGGAGCCGTCGACCCAGCCGACGATCCCACCGGCGCGCTGGACCTCGGCCGCGAGACGGAGGGCGACGGTCGTCGCCCCGCTCGTTCCGGTGCCCCGGACGGCCAGGCCACCGACGAGCGGCACGCCTCCGGGACCGAGGATGGCGTCGATCGCCGCAAAGCCGCTCGGCACGACCCGCTCGCCCGGTCCCGGGGGACGAACGGGACCGGGGCCGGCTCGGTCGGCTTCGACGAGAACAGCGAGGGCTCCGTCGGTCTCCCCGGAGGACACACTTCCGGGCCGAGGGGCCGCTCGGCCCCAGCGCCGTTCGAGGGAGACGAGAGCGTCGGCGACGGCGGATGGGAGGGAGGACATGCCCCCATTATTAGAACAGACGTTCTATCTGTCAAGGGGAGACGTCGCGCGTCGACGCGACGGGTCGTCCATTCTGCCCGCAGCGTCCCCTCGTCTCCCGAGGCGACCTCACCACTCTCCGCCTCCCCGCTGGCGCCCCGCGGAGTGGATCGAGCCGCAGCGTGGCCTCGCTTTGTGCGGCGCCCTCATTCAGTGCGGCAAGCCGATGAGGACCATCCCGATCCCGATGGCGACGAGGCCGAGCCACTGGATCGGGCGGAGGCGCTCGCCGAGGAAGCCGACGGCGACGACGACCGCGACGGCGGGGCCGAAGGAGCTGGCGAGCCCGACGAGCCAGACGGGGGCGAACTCGATGCCGACGGCGAACACGACGAACCCGATGGCATCGACGAGCCCGGCCATCGCGGCTGCCAGCAGCCCTCGGCCATCGGTCCGGCCGTTCTCCACCCTCGAGCCGTCCGCCCGGACGAGGGCGGCTCGCAGGAGCGGACCCAGGCGGGCCGTCTCGCGGCGGCTCGCGTAGCCGTAGACGAGGAGCGAGGTCGCGCTGTTCGCGAGGCGCGAGACGAGGATGACCGGTAGCCAGCCGACGGCCCGGATCGGGGCGGCGAGGCCGACCGAAACGAAGGCCCAGATCGTCAGCGAGACGACGGCGAGGAGGACGCCAGGACCGAAGAGCCTCGCCCGCCGGATGCCGCCGGTGAAGACGACACCGGTCAGGACGACGCCGAGAGTGGCGAGGGCGGCGCCGAGCCATTGCTGGGCAACGAGGGATTCGCCCCGGAGAAGGACGGCGAGGACGACCGTCATCCCTCCGTAGGCTCCGACGACGGGGCTGACGACGGCGACGGGGCCGATCCGGAGGGCGGTGAAGTGGGTGAGGTAGGCGACCGACGAGAGGAGACCGAGGGCCGCCGACAGGACGACGGTGTCCGGTCGGAAGACGAGGCGACTCGGCTCGAGGAGGGCGAGGGCGAGGAGGAAGGCGAGGCTCGCCAGCTGGGCGACGACGAGAACGGCCAGGCTGCCGATTCGGCGGCCGGCGAGGGCGCTCGTCACGTCGGTGAGTCCCCAGGCGAGCGCCGCCCCGAGGCCGTTCAGCAATCCAGCCGGCATCGGGCTTCAGTCTACGGCCGCCGGGGGTTGGCCAAGCGACCGGGATGCGACCGGCGCGACATCTTCTGGCGAGCCGCGGTGCTCCGCAACCGCCGGGGTCGGCGCCGTCCAGCGGCCCCCTCGATTCGGCTCGATCCGGCCGCGTGCTACACTCTCCCGCTGGTCGCGATGCCCGAGCGCACGCGCCCGCCGGTGGGGATGTAGCTCAGCTGGGAGAGCACCGCGTTCGCATCGCGGGGGTCAGGGGTTCGAGTCCCCTCATCTCCACCAGTTCGTGTGCCGGACCGTGGGTCGGTTGGGCAGGTGGTGAGCCCAAGGGTCTGTAAAACCCTCGCCTCTGGCTGTGGAGGTTCGATTCCTCCCCGGCCCACCACGTCGCCGGCGCGGCATCCACGCGGTCAGGGCTGATCTGGGTCAGGGCTGATCTGGCCCCGCATTCCGAGAACACCGTCCGCTCCGGCCAGGGGTTCCGGCACGGAGCCGACCGACGTCGCCGGTGCCTCACGCTCCGCCAGCCGAGACACCGTCGTCTCGTCCCTGGCGCCGTTCGGCCCATCCCGGCGACGAAGACGGCGACGCAGATGCGCTCGAAACAACGTCGCCTCGTCCCTTTGGGGCTGGCGCGTCGGTCGTCCTCCCAGCGCCAGGACGCAGATGCGCTCGAAACAACGTCGCCTCGTCCCTGGCGCTGTTCGAGCCCCCACCGTCATCGAGCCCACGGTAGCCGACCGCGGTCGTCGAGGGCCAGGTGGAGTTCGAGGGCGTGGTCGCGGAGCCAGCGCCGCCAGACGGCGTGGTCCGGTCGTCGGGAGGCGACGAGGACCCAGAAGTCGGGGCCGTGGCCGAAGACGCGAAGGTGGGCGAGCTCGTGGACGACGACCGTGTCCAAGGCCGCCGGTGGGGCGAGGATGAGCCGCCACGAGAAGGACAGGCGGCCCTGTCGGGAGGCACTCCCCCAGCGGGTCCGAGGATCGCGGATCGAGATCGCTTTCGGGGTCGCGGCGAGGGCCGCGCGGTGGTCCTCGATGGCCGCTTCGACGGCGCGCCGAGCCGCCGACCGGCACCAGTCGCGGAGGATGGCGGCCGGCGTTCGGGGATCGCTCGCCGCGAGCCGAACCCTGATCGTCCCGCCCTCCGCGCCGTCGCCGGCTGGATCCGGATCGAGCTCGATCGTCGTCCGGCGGCCGCCGCCGGCCTCGATCCGAAGACGGTGGATGGCGCCCCGGAAGCGGAGGAGGCCGCCGTCGCGGGCGACGCCTCGCTCGGCGAGGGCGGCCAGGGACGCCTGACGTCGGGCGAGGTGACGGCGAAGCCAGGCCTCGCGGCTCCGGAGGAATGCCTCGACGATGGCCTCCGGTGCCGCCCAGCCCAGGCGGTTCGGAGGCGGGAGGCTGACGACGAGTCCGAGCCGAGGGTCGATGGTCGCCCGCAGGCCGCGGGCCCGTTTCGTGGGGCGGAGGAGGTACGGGACCGGGCCGCCGGTGAGGTTCGCGGTCCGGGAGGTGAGGTTCGCGGTCCGCGAGGTCGCTTCGGAGGTCATGGAGGTCATCGTGCCATCGACGGCCCGGCCGGTGTCGGCGCGACCGCCCCTGGCTGCCGCCCAGCTCTACGGCTGCCCGAGCTGCGACGAGCTCGTCCTTGTGGCGACGAACGAGACCGTCCCCGGTCCACCACCGGCGCCTCGCCTCGAGCCCTGACCCCGCCCTTGGAACCCACATCCTCCGGCGTCTGCGAATGTCGCTGCTCGGTGATTCTGTCAGTTCAACTGCTCGGTGATTCTGTCAGTCGTCGACTCGGGGCGCTCTTGAGGAGGCCCCGCCGCCAGGGATGATCGGCCGGGGGCGGATAGCCGGGTCGGCTCGCTCCTCCCGCTGCCGCCGGTGGACCGTCGGGGCTGAGGACCTGGACCTCCCGGAGCCGGGCTGGTTCGGGTGGGGCGGGGATGGCAAGGAGGGGC
>JBHORA010000118.1:0-1425 GCA_042408535.1 Chloroflexota bacterium
CGCCCCAGGAAATCGCCCGCCTCCTCGCCGACGAGCTTCTCCGCCGGGCTGGTCCCGCCTCCGAGGGCCGAACCCCGCTTCTCGCCGCCGTCGAGGTCGCCCCGCCCGGCTTCGTCAACCTCCGCCTCGCGCCCGCCGCCGTCGCCGAGCGCCTGACGGCCATCCTCGAGCAGCCCGCCGTCTGGGGCCACGTTCCGGCCGAACGGCCCCTCCGGATAAACGTCGAGTTCGTCTCGGCCAACCCGACCGGCCCCCTCCATATCGGGAACGCCCGGGGCGCCTTCGTCGGCGACCTCCTCTGCCGGGTTCTCGAAGCCGGCGGCCACGAGGTCACCCGCGAGTACTACTTCAACGACTTCGGAACCCAGGTCCGCAACCTCGGGGCGTCCGTCATCGCCGTCCGCCTCCAGCAGCCGATCCCCGACGACGGCTACCACGGCGACTACGTCGTCGACCTCGCCCGGACCATCCCCGACGACGTCTGGGCGGCCGCCCATGCCAGCGACGAGGACCCGGCCTGGGTCGTCGGCCGCTGGGCGTCCGAGCAGGTCCGCGCCGGGATCGAAGCCTCCCTGGCGGGCCTCGGCGTCCGCTTCGACGTCTGGAAGACGGAGAGCTCGCTCCACACCGAGGGCTGGGTGGCCCGGGCGATCGAGCGCCTCCGCGAGCGCGGCCACCTCTACGAGGAGGACGGCGCCCTCTGGTTCCGCTCGACTGCCTTCGGCGACGACAAGGACCGGGTCGTCATCCGCTCGAACGGCGAGCCGACCTACTTCGCCGCCGATATCGGCTACCTCCTCGAGAAGTTCAGCCGCGGCTTCGACCACCTCATCTACATCTGGGGGGCCGACCACCACGGGACCGTGGCCCGGGTCCGCAACGCCGCCGAGGCGATGGGCTTCGACCGCTCCCGGGTGGAAATGCTCCTGACGGGTTGGGTCCGCTTCGTTCGGGACGGGGTCGAGGTCTCGATGTCGAAGCGGGCTGGGACCTTCGTCACCCTCGACGAGCTCCTGGCCGAGGTCGGGGTGGACGCAGCCCGCTGGTTCTTTGGCTCCCGGGGGGCGAACGTCGACATCGACTTCGACATCGAGCTCGCGAAGCGCCAGTCAGCCGAGAACCCGGTCTACTACGTCCAGTACGCCCACGCTCGGATCGCTTCGATCCTCCGAAAGGCGGCCGAGGTGGGCCTCGAGGCGGCGTTGCGGATCGAGGAGCTGCCGGACGAGGGCCCCGAGCTGGAGCTCGGGAAGGCGGTCCTCCGGTTCCCGGAGGTCGTCGAGGATGCGGCTGCGGCCCACGAGACGCAGGGGATCACGACCTTCGCCACGGAGCTGGCGACGACGTTCCACGCCTTCTATCGAGATGCCCGGGTCGTCGATCCGGCCGAGCCGGAACGGTCTCGCCGGCGGCTGGCGCTCTGCC
>JBHORA010000120.1:0-33715 GCA_042408535.1 Chloroflexota bacterium
CTCCGCCGTCGCCGCCTCGGCCGCCGCCTCGGTCGCCTCGGCCGCCTCGGCCGCCGGGGCCGCCGAGACCCCGGCCCGCCCGTCGGTGAAGGCGCCCCTGACCGGGATCTGGTACGCCTCGCCGGCCCCGGGGTCGGCCCCCTTCGTCCAGGTTGGCGGCGAGGTGGCCGTCGGGCAGGTCATCGGCCTCATCGAGGCGATGAAGCTCTTCAACGAGATCAAGTCGGATCTCGCCGGCCGGGTCGTCCGCATCTGTGTCGAGAACGGTCAGCTCGTGAAGGCGAAGCAGCCCCTCATCGAGGTGGAGCCGCTGTGAGAACCGAGGTGGATCGCCGATGAAGTCCCCGCCCGCATCCCTACCGCGCCTACCGCGCGCAGCCCACATCACCGGCTGGGGCTACTACGCCCCCGCCGGCGTCCTCACGAATCACGACCTCGAGCGGATGGTCGACACCTCCGACGAGTGGATCGTCAGCCGGACCGGGATCCGCGAGCGCCGGGTCGCGGCGGCCGGGGAGACGACGGCTTCGATGGGCGCCATCGCCGGGCGGCGGGCGATCGCGGTCGCCGGCCTCGACCCCGACGAGATCGACATCATCCTCGTCGCCACCCTCACCCCCGACTACTGGATGCCCTCGACCGCCGCCCTCGTGAAGGAGGCGATCGGAAACACGACGGCGGCGGCGATGGACGTCGCCGCGGCCTGCTCGGGCTTCATCTACGCCTTCGCCACCGCCCAGGCCTACATCACCTCGGGGATGGCCCGCCACGTCCTCGTCGTCGGCTCGGAGCTTCTCACCCGCTTCCTCGACTACACCGATCGAAGCACGTGCATCCTCTTCGGCGACGGCGCCGGGGCGGTCGTCGTCTCGGGCTCCGACGCACCGGGGGGCGCCGCCGGGATCGAGCTGACGACCGAACCGTCGGGGGCGTACATGATCTGGCTCCCGGCCGGCGGTGCCGCCGCGCCCCCCTCGCCCGAGACCATCGCCCGGCGGCAGCACTTCATCCGGATGGAAGGCCGCGAGACGTACCGCTTCGCGACGAAGACGCTCGCCGCCTCCGCCCTCGCCGCCATCGAGCGGGCCGGCTGGCAGCCGGAGGAGATCGACCTCTTCATTCCCCACCAGGCGAACATCCGGATCATCGAGTCGGTGGCGAAGGGTCTCGGGCTGCCGATGGAGAAGATGTTCGTCAACCTCGACCGCTACGGAAACACGTCGGCCGCGTCGGTTCCCATCGCCCTCGCCGAGGCCGTCGAGGCCGGGCGGGTGAAGGTCGGCGACCGGCTCGTCTTCGTCGCCTTCGGGGCGGGCTTCACCTCCGGGGCGGTCGCCCTCGAATGGACGGCCGATCCGACGCGGGGTCGGCTGGCGCAAACGATCCGGCCGGAGGACGTCCGGGTTCGGATGCCGGTCGACTGGGACGCCGTCAACCCGATCCCGCCGGCGCTCGCCGAGGTCCTCGCCCGACCGGGTCCGGTGCCGCTCGATCTCGAGTCGGTCGTGCCCGATGATGCGGCTGAGGCCGTGCGCGATGACGCGCCCCGGCCCGTGCCCGAGGCCGTGCGCGATGACGCTCCCGAGGTCGCGCCGGCCCCGGTCGCCGGGGCGGCCTCCGAGGGCGTCGGGGCCGCCGAAGCGGAGTCCGTTCGACCAGGGGTTCGGTAGGGAGGCCAGGCGTCAGCCCGGTTCGGGGGTTTAGCCCCGAAAGCCTCCCCTCCATGGGTCTGCCCTGGGCATGACCGGGCTGGACCGGAGCGGATGCGGTAAGCGGCCGATGAGCGGGGCCGCCTACCATCGGCTACAAACGATCGCGTCGCGTGGGAGCTGCGTCGGGCGAGGTGCTGGTTGGCGAGTCGCGGGCATGGGGACGGCGGACTAGAGAACGCCGATCGAAGTCGCCCCGCGGGCGCCACGAAGGCACTCGCCGACGAGGATGTTGTTGTGCGGCTCGGCTACTCGCGGCCTGCGGCGATCCAGCGGAGCGCTCGCAACCATGAGCTGGTGTTTGGGGTCTACGGGGTATCGGTGTATTGTCTTCCCGGGATGAGTGCGGAAGAGATTGCAGCCACCTTGCCGCACCCGCATGACGTGTTCAGAGCGTCAACGGTGGGTCGCCTCCGCCGGGCTGGGTTCGAGCTCACCCTCCCAGAGCCCGACGGGCACTGTCTCGTCGTGCTCGACGATGCCGATGAGGAGACATGTCGTCGATTGGAGCGCTGTTTCGACGCCCCGCGTCCGAGGCTGTCCAAGGAGGTAGGACATGAGCAGTGAGGGTCGATCGATCGGACCCGGGTTCGGACGCGTAGTGTCCGTCCAGCCTCCATGGGCGTTGGTCGACTTCAATGATCTGCACGAGGGCGGACTGATCGTGTCGCTTGCGGACCTCACGGGGATGCTCCCCGGTCCCGGCGACCCGATCGTCCTCACCGACGACGACGGCAACGTCTGCAGCGGTCGAGTGGAAGAGATCTCGGAGACATACCTCCTCGTCCGCCCTCTCTGGGAGACCTGGGTGTCGGCGCCGGGCGAACTCACCTTCCCGCGAGCGACCCCAGAACGAGGTCCGTCGGAAATCCCCATTGGCGAGGCCGTGCCGACGACGACCGCAGGCGAGGCCAAGGCCTCGGTCCGAGAATGGACGAGCCGATGGGCACGATGAGGATCACCGCTCTCCTTTGCGACGCCGCCCAGGTCGTCGGCGGGAAGCTCTACATCCTCGGCGGCGGGTGGTCGATTCATCGTGCGCCGGGCCGGGTGTCCATGGCCATCGCCATCAAGATCGATGTCCCGTGGTCGGAGGCGAACCGCCGGATTCCCTTTCGGGCCGAGCTGGTTACCGAGGACGGACAGCCGGTGCATGACCCACAAGACCAGCCCGTCCGCCTCGAAGGCCTCCTCGAGGTCGGGCGTCAGCCGGGCTTGCCACCTGGCACGAACCTCGATCTTCCACTCGCCTTCCAGATCGACATACCCCTGGGTGCCGGGGGATACCGCTGGGACTTCTTCATCGACGGGGTAAAGGCGACCGACATCTCGTTTCTCGTCCTTGGCCAGCAGGGCGACTGATCCCCAAGAGGAGTCGCGACAGGGGCGGCCGACCCGATCGCCGCCGCGCAGCGTGCGCTCGCCGCCTGATTCGTCGACGCACCCGGGTGTCAACCGGAGACCCCCGGGCTGCAGCGCACGGGCCCGCCATTCATGATAATTTCTCATGATCATGAAGCGGCGCATGCGAGTGTCGCGGGGCGGTCAAGTGTCGATCCCGGCCGAGATTCGGCACCGGTGGCAGACCGGGACGGTCGTTCTCGAGGATCGAGGGGACCACGTGATCCTTCGCCCGGTGCCCGACGATCCGATCGCCGCGGCCGAAGGGGCACTGGCCGCCGAATACGGCCACATCGATATCGCCGCGCTGCGTCGGGCGGCCCGGGAGGCGGAAATCCTCGCCGAGGAGCGCAAGACCCGGTGACGACTCCCTTCGCCGGCGATGTTCGGTGACGAGACGGTCGCGTACCCTGGTCGACGCGTACGGGCTCGTGAGCTTCCTCATCAGTGGGCCGGGTGCCGCTGAGGTCCGGGCGATCCTCCGATCCGGAGAGGCAGCGGTCGCGACGGCGAACCTGGCGGAGACGTTCGATGTCGTCGAGCGGATCCACGGCCTACCGATCCAGCGGGCGGCCGAGATCCTCGAACCACTCTTCGAGGCGGTCATCGATGTCGTCGCGCTCGACTCGTCGCTGGCGAGGCGGGCCGCCGAGATTCGGGCTCGGGAGTATCACCGAGAACGCCGGCCGATCTCGCTCGCTGACTCGATCCTCATCGCGACGGCCGAGGTGGTGGGGCGGCTGGCGACGGCCGACCCCCACGTCCTGGAGATCGCTCGCGAGCGCGGTATCGAAGCGATCGATCTCATCCCAGGGGGCTAGCGCTTCGGACGGCTCGATGCCGCCCTCGAGCGCGGCGTCGCCCTCGCCCACCTCGGGCGCCTCGCCGAGGCCCGCGACGCGTACGCTTCGGCAGTTCCTCTCGATCTCCTCCCGGAGAACACCATCGCCCTGGCGACCCTCCAATGGCAGCTCGGCGAGACCGAGGCCGCCGTCGCCACCGCCGAGGACGCCTTCCGGCGGGGCGCCCGCTCTCCCCTCGTCGCCCTCAACGCCGGTCGGATCTTCGAGGCGGCCGGCCGACTCGACCTCGCGGCCGACGCCTACGCCGCGGCCCTCGCCGACGAGCCCGACCTCGGTCGGTCGAGCTACTGGCACGCTCCCGAGCGCCGCCTCGAGCTCGCCGAGGTCGCCTTCCGAGCCCGGGACCTCGTCCTCGCCCGCGAGCCGACCGACCACAGCGGGGCTGCCCTCGTCCTCGCCTACGCCGGCCTGACGCGAGAGGCGCTCGAGGAGGCCGACGCCATCGAGGATCCGCAGGGAAGGGCCTTCGCCCGTCTCGTTCTCGCCGCCGTCGGGGGCGATGCGACCGCCGTCGCCGAACTGCGGGCCCGAGCCCTCGCCGACCCCCTCGACTTCGCGGCCGTCGGCTGGACGGCGCGGCTGGCGAGCGTCGCCGGCGATCCCGACGCGGCCCGCTTCCGAACCTGGACGGTCATCATCCGCAACGACGCCGCCGACGGCATCGTCTTCGAGCGCTCGGTGGTGCCCGCCCCGGCCGATCAGCGCGTCTTCGGCATCGTCGCCAACTACCCCTTCGCCATCTACCAGCGGCCACCGCCGCGCGAGCTGCTGCCACCCGAGGTCCTCGTCATCGGGGCCCGGCTGGGAGGGTGAGCGGAGGGCTGCGGAGGAAGGCGGGCCTCCGGGACGTAGCGACCAGACTCGGCGGGGGAGCGTCGACTGAGCCGTTGGGCTCGTCGACCAGGCCGAAGGGAAGGGGCAGAAGGGGAGGGGGGCAGAAGGGGAGGGAGAGGGCGCCCAGACAGGGCCGGGGTCATGGCACGGCAGGGGTCAAGACCAGAATATAAGTGCAGCTATAATAGGACCAGCCATAATGCCGTCAGCCTGATGAGCGTCCTTGCGCCTCCACCCCCAGCGCCACCACCCGGGGTCTTCGACCGGGAGCAGGAGTGGGCCGATCTCGCTGCGTTCGCCGGCGGGCCGCCCGAACGACCACGGCTGGGTCTCGTTTACGGCCGCCGGCGGCACGGCAAGACCTACCTCCTTGAGCGGCTGGCGGCCGCAGGGGGTGGCTTCTACGTTCAGACGATCGAGGAGGAGCGACATCCTGCCCTGAGGCGCTTCGCAGCAGCCGTCGCTCGCTACGCCGGGATGCCGAGCTGGGCCGACGCGCAGTTCGACGACTGGGCGGCCGCCTTCCATACCCTTGCCCAGCTCGCCGCCGGGCGAATCATCGTCGTGGACGAGTTCCCCTACCTCCTCCGTGGCTCGCCGGAGCTCCCGTCCGTCATCCAGGCCGCCTTCGATGCTGCGCAGTCCGGCCGTCATCCCGCCTTCAGGCTCGTCCTCTGCGGCTCGGCGCTGTCGGTCATGACCGAACTCCTGACCGGCCAGCATCCCCTCCGCGGCCGGGCGAGCCTCGATCTCGTCCTCGAGCCGTTCGACTACCGCGCAGCACGGTCGTTCTGGGGAATTCGCGACCACCAGACGGCGGTCCTCGTGGGTTCCGTCCTCGGTGGAGCTCCCGGCTACCGGGACCTCCTCGGAGGGCAGGTCCCGGCGTCTCCACGAGATCTTGCCGATTGGCTCGCCGCCGGCGTCCTCAATCCGTCCCACGCCCTGTTCCGCGAGGCCGACTACCTCCTCGCGGAAGACCCTGCGCTCGTCGACCGCGCCCTCTACCGCTCAATCGTCGCCGCCGTGGCCGAAGGACGACGCGCTCCCCACGAGATTGCGCGGGCGATCGGCCGTCCCCAGACGGCCCTCAGCCACCCGATCCGGCAGCTGCTCCGGTCGCGGTTCCTCGTGCGTCGCGACGACGTCCTACGCTCCCGCCGTCCTTTGCTCGAGGTCGCCGACCCACTGCTCCACTTCTTCTTTGCCGTCGTTCGACCCGATTTGGCTCGCTTCGAAGCCCGCCGAACCTACGAAGCCTGGGCCGATGCCGAGCCCCGGTTTCGATCGCAGGTCTTGGGCCCCCACTTCGAGGCCGTCGCCCGACGCTGGGTCGAGCGCTACGCAAGTACCCTGACCCTCGGAGGGGAGGTGACGAGGGTCGGCTTCAGCCAGGTGAGCGACCCGCTGGAGCGACGACGCTTCGAGCTCGACGTCGTCGCCCTCGGACGGAGGAACGATGCTGTCGGCGACCGGGCCCTGCTCGCCATCGGCGAGGCGAAGGCATCGGGGGCGAAGCGGACCCTCGCCGATCTCGCCCGGCTCGAACGCCTTCGGAGCCAGCTCAAGACGGGCGTCGACGCCACTCGGACGAAGTTGTTCCTGTTCGGGCTGTCGGGCTTCGACCCCGCCCTGGTACGGGCGGCGAAGGGTCGGCCCGATGTCGAGCTCGTCGACCTCGAGCGCCTCTACGAGGGAGACTGACGGGCCGGCGGGGCCCGAGGGGGCAGTCCCTGCCGACAACCGAGCAGGCCGCCTCCGGCTCTCCGACGCCGAGGGGCCTCGCTCTTTCTCGGCTGGGCGGACGTCGATCCCCCGGACCTCCGCATGCCCGCTAGATAACGGATGTTATGATAAGCGCCATTATCTTGTGATCACGCCGTCAGGACTGGCCGAGGCCCAGGGAGCTGCATGCCGTTCATCGATCGCGAGCGAGAGCTCGAGGCGCTGGAGGAGCGGTGGGGAATGGAGCCCCAGCTCATCCTGCTGTGGGGCCGGCGCAGGATCGGCAAGACCACCCTCATCCAGCGCTTCGCCGCGGACAAGCCTGGCATCGTCTATCAGGCGATCCAGGGCACGGCTGCGGAGCAGCTCGCCCTCCTCACCGATCGGATCCTCGCCTACCGGCCGGACCCCGCGCTGGCCGCATCGCCCCTCCAGAACTGGCCCCAGGCCCTGGCCTACCTGACGAACCTGGCCCGATCGGCCAAGGAGCGCCACGAAGCGCTCCTCCTGGTCATCGACGAGTTCCCGTACCTCGTCCCCTCGACGCCAGCGTTGCCGTCCATGCTCCAAGCCACGCTCGAAGAGGTGCGTCGGGACGGGCTCCCGCTCTTCCTCGTCATCGCGGGGAGCCAGGTGGGAATGTTCGAACGCCACGTCCTCCACGGCCCGCTCTTCGGCCGGCGAACCTGGGGCGAGCAGCTGCCGCCATTCGACTATCGCCAGTCGCGGGGGTTCTTCCCCGACTGGACGGCCGCGGACGCCCTCCGGGCCTGGGCGGTCCTCGGCGGTGTCCCGTACTACCTGGAGCAGTTCGACTCCGGCCGGTCGCTGGCCTGGAACATCGAGAACCGGATTTTCCGCAAGGGCGAGGTCCTCTACTCCGAGGCCGAGCTGCTCGTCGCGGAAGAGCTCGGGCCCGATGCCCGAACGTACCTCTCCATCCTCGCCGCCGTGGCAACGGGGGCGAGCCGCCAGAACGAGATCGCCACCCGGGTCGGCATCCCAGGGCACGCTGCCCCGCCGTATCTGGCGACCCTCCGGCGACTGCACCTCCTCGAGCACGAGCGGCCGACGGGGGGCGGCAAGGGAGGCCGCGCCGGGATCTGGCGACTCGCCGACCCCTACCTTCGGTTCTGGTTCCGGTTCGTTCGGCCGAACCTCGCCGACCTCGAGGCGCGGCGACACCGCGAGATCTTCCGACGACGGGTCGCCCCCGAGCTCGACCGGTTCGTCTCGAAACCCGCCTTCGAGGAGGCATGCCGGGCGTACGTTCGGCAGGCCATGGGCCGGGACCCGGCGCTGCCCGAGCGTGGGCTCGTCGGGGCCTGGTGGGGACAGATACCGGACGAACGACGGCCGGGTGGTCGACGGACCCGCCAGGGCGAGGTCGACGTCGTCGTCTACGACGGCGATCGGCTGCTCCTGGCCGGCGAGGCGAAGTGGTCGGCCGAGGTGGTCGACGTCGATGCCCTCGGCCAGCTGGAAGCCACCGCCCGCCACCTACCGGGCTTCAGCGGCGAGACGCGCTTCCTGCTCGTGAGCCGCGAGGGCTTCAGCGGCCGCTTGCGGCAGATGGAGGGCGACGGGCGGGTCATCCTTCGGACGGTCGACGACCTCTACCGTTGAGGGCCCCGATCGGCAGCCCGTCATCCCCAGGGAGGGTTCACCGGCGAGGTATCCGGGATCTGCGCCTTCCCTCCAGTCGCCCGGGTGGGCCGGCACGGGTCCGCCGGGCGGATGGCATCACGATGCTATGATGCAACTCATGAAGACGCGGACGACGGTGACCCTCGACGAGGAGGTCCTGCGGGCGGTCAAGGTGCGGGCCGCCCGAACCGGGAAGCGGGAGAGTCAGGTCATCGAGGAGGCGCTCCGGCGTGACCTGGGCCTGGACCTCCTGGCGGGGCTCTGGGAACGGAACCGGATGTCGGAAGAGGCGGCGATGGGGCTCGCTCTCGAGGCCCAGCAGGAGGCCCGCAGGGCAGCTCGGCGGCGCTCGGGGACGGCGTAAGGCGTGCGGGCGGTCCTGGACGTCAACGTCCTCGTGGCCGCCGTCCTCTCGGCCACCGGCGCCCCCGCCCGCGTGCTCGCGTCCTGGCTCGACGGTGGCTTCGAGCTCGTCGTCTCACCGACGCTCCTCGACGAGCTCCGGGACGCCCTGGCGTACCCGAAGCTTCGCGCCCACGTCTCCGCCGAGGAGGCCGAGCGCCTGGTCGCTCTTCTCGAGAACGGAGCCCTCCTCGTTCCCGATCCGTCGGCCGAACCGCCCGTCGAGCCGACGGACCCGGATGACCGGTATCTCGTCGCCCTGGCCGCTGCGGCCGAGGCCGTCCTCGTGACAGGCGACCGGGAGTTGCTTGCGCTCCGCGGCCGCGATGTCCCAGTCCTGCCTCCGGCCGAGTTTCTCCGCGAGGTCGAGCGTCGTCTCCCGGGGGCTGGGTAACCGCGCATGTTGAGGCCGTCCCCCGCTGGCTGTGGGTCGAGCTGCGGCCGGTGCCGTCAAGGCCACACTGTCGTCAACGACGGGCACCCTCAGGATTCGCTCCCACGCCGACGCCGATCCTCGATGGCGAGATCCGCCGCTCCCGAGCCTGCCGACTCCAGGAGGAGCTCGGAGCTGTGACGAAGCTCGAGCCACTCGGCGAGGCTGCCGAGAGGCCGACGCTCCGACCGAGCCGTCTGACCTCGGAGGCGGCCACGAGAAGTCGGCGGCAGCGCGGCGTTGCCGACAGGCGGCCGGACCAGATCCAGCGCCGGATCGTTTCGGGGTGGCGGCCGACGAGGGCTGCCGCACGCCGGACGTCGAGGAGCTGGGGATCCTCATCGGCGGATGACACCGTCATGACTCGACTGTACCGGAGCGATGGCGGCGGAGCCGGGGCGAACGGGGGCCCGTCGACAGGCGGTTCGATGGGGTCGCCCTGGTTGATCCCCCCTACTCGTTCGTGGGCACCCGACACGACGGCCTATCCCGTCGCGTCGAGCGGGAGGAGTCGGAAGGCGGGACCGCCGGCGATGGGCGTGACGGCCCGGAAGTGGCGCTCGTCGAAGGTAGCGATGGCGATCGAACCGACCCGAGCGGCGAGGGCGACGAGGGAGGCGTCGGTCAGGCCGAGGCCGAGGTCGGTATGGCGGTCGGCGATCTCGGTGGCCTCGGCAGCGGCGCTCGACCACCACTCGACGAGGTAGGCACCCGAGCGGACGTCGGTCCGGAAGGCGCGGAGGGCCGCGGGGGTCCCGCGGGCCCCGATGAGGTGGTCGGCTTCGGCGAGGACGAGGGGGGTCGTGACGAGCTCGTCGGTCGTGGCCTCGTACCAGGCGACGGCTTCACGATGCCGTCGGTCGGCGGCGTCGGCGAGGGCGTAGATGACCGATGTGTCGAGGACGATCATGTCGGTGGATGTCCGCAGGTGGACCGACGCTCACCAGCCGCGCGTCGCGCTCGGGCGGGTTCTCGGCCGCGGCGATCCGGCCTTCATTGCTCGCCGAACCCGGTCTCCGCCAGATGGCGGTCGACGTCATCGGCCACGTCGCCCGGGCCGCGAAGGAGGCCGATGGCGGTGATCCGGGGCCGCTCGAGATCGCGCGTCGCTTCCCGGAGGGCGGCCCGGATCACCTCGGCCTTCGAGACGCCCCGCCGGGCGGCGAGGCGGGCGATGGCCCGATCGAGCTCGGGCTCGAGGTAGATGGTCGTCTTCTGCATGCCATATATGGTACCAGCGCTCAGGTCCGTCCGCTCCGTTCCGCGGTGCGCGGGGGCGGGCGGACGCGGCCGCCCGATGAGCCGCTACTGCCTCGATACGTCTGCCTACAGCCAGTTCCAGCGGGGCGATCCAGCAGTCGTCGAGGCTCATTGATGCCGCCGAATGGATCGGCCTGCCGGCGGTCGTCCTCGGTGAGCTGCGGGTCGGCGTCCGACTCGGCGGGCGCTGGCAGGCGAACCTGGCGGCCCTGGCCGAGTTCGTCGCCCATCCCGTCGTCGAGGTGCTCGACGTCGACGCCGCGGTGGCCGAGCACTGCGCCGACATCGTCCTCGACCTCCGCCGCCGCGGGTCGCCCCTTCCGACGAACGACGTCTGGACCGCCGCCACGGCCGCCCGACACGGGATCCCGGTCCTGACGTACGACGCCCACTTCGAGGCGATCGCCAGGGTCGGCACGGTCCTCCTCGCTCGCTGAGGCGGGGGGAGAGGCTACGACCGCAGCGGGGCGCGGGAGACCGCCGAAGACGGCACGGCCCGAGCGGGCGCCCGGGCGACCGCTAGACCGCTCGACGTAGGACGAGCGCGGACGATCGCCTGGGGTCCCCGGGACGAGGGTACTGTCGTCTCCGCGGACCGGACCACGTACGGTGCCGTTGCTCGGTCGTGGGCGGCGTGGAGTGCGGCGCACGCCGTCCATCGGAGCGTTGCTCCGATGGTGCAGCTGGGCCGCACCACGGACGTGTCCCCCGACCACGACAAGGCCATGCCAGCACCGACGTCCCAACCCCGAACCCACTCGCCTCCCGACGATCACCGACGGTCGAGGCCGCTCGGTCGTCGCTTCTGGGGTGACGGCCGCCTTCGGCTCGGGCACCGCTTCAGCCGCCGCCTCGGGCGCCGCCTCGGGATCGGCCTCGGGCGGCCGGGGTATCGAGCCGTCGTCGTCACCGCCACCGCCGTCATCGTGGCCACGACGGCCTTCGTCGCCGCCGAGAACGTGTCCGCCCACCTCGCCCGGGCGGCAACGACCGCCGCCGTCGACCAGGCGAGGGCCGTCGTCCAGGCGTTCGTCGATCCCGTCGTCGTCGCCGGCGCCCTCACGCCCGGAGAAGGCGCGGACGGGGAGGGACCACCTGGGTCTGCACCGGGGTCCGCCCAGGGCTCGGAGCTCGGCCAGGAGGAGGCCGCCCTCGAGACCGCCCTGAACGCCGCCCTCGAGCGTCTCGTCGCGTCCAGCTCCATCCTCCGGGTCAAGGTCTGGACGGCCGACGGCACCGTCCGCTACTCCGACCTAGCGGAGCTTCGCGGGCAACGCTTCGAGATCGGCGAGGATCTCGCCGAGGCCCTCGCTGGCGAAACCGTCAGTGAGATCACCGCTCCAGAGGCGGAGGAGAACGTCTTCGAGCGGGGACTCGCTGACCAGGTCCTCGAGGTCTACCTTCCGATCCTGGCCCCGGCGGCGCAGCCGAACGCGGGGCTCCCGAACGTCGTCGGGGCGTACGAGCTCTACCAGGACGCGGCCCCCCTCCTCGCCCAGATCGACGCCACCCGACGCGAGGTCGCCCTCATCGTCGGCGGGGCCGGCGTCCTGGCCCTCGGCCTCGTCTTCGCCAGCTTCTCGGGTGCTGCTCGCCTCCTCGCCCGTCGAAACGAGAGCCTCCGCCGGCGGGCCCGGCGCGAAGCCGAGCTGGCAGCCGAGATCCAGCGCCGGGAGACCCGCTTCCGCTCCCTCATCGGGAGCACCGCCGACATCGTCGCCGTCGCCGATGCCGCCGGCACGATCCTCTACGCCAGCCCCGCTCTCGAGCGGACCCTCGGCCGCCGGGTCGCCGAGCACCTCGGCCGCCCCATCGTCTCCCTCGTCCATCCCGACGACCTCCACTTCGAGGCCCGTCTCACCGCCGTGGCCACGAGCCCGGGCGCCGAGGCTCGGGCCGAGGTCCGCCTCGCCCACGCCGACGGCTCCTACCGGAACACGGAGGTCACCGTCCGGAACGAGCTCACCGAACCCTCCATCGGCGGCCTCGTCCTGACCTTCCACGACGTCACCGACCGGACGGCCCTCGAGGGCCAGCTCCGACGCCAGCTCCTGACCGATCCCCTGACGGGCCTCCCGAACCGGGCGGTCTTTCGGGATCGGCTCGAACAGGCCCTCCTCCGCCTGGCGAGTCGCCGGGGGAGCCTGGCCGTCCTTCTCGTCGACCTCGACGACTTCCGAACCGTGAACGACACCCTCGGCCACGCTGCGGGCGACGAGCTCCTCGAAGCGGTCGGCCGGCGGCTGCGGGGCGCCCTCGGGGCCGGCGATACCCTCGCTCGCCTCGGAGCCGATGAGTTCGCCGTGCTCCTCGAACTGCCCGGCGACGACGGCGCGGACGGCGCGGGCCCGGGGGCGAGCGGGCCGCCGGGCATCGAAACGGCCGATGCCCTCCACGCCGCCCTCCGCTCTCCGTTCCTCATCGGCGGTCGCGAGATCTTCGTTCGGGCGAGCATGGGGCTCGCCACGGCCGGCGCGACCATGAGCGGCGCGGCCATGGCTGGCACGGCCACGGTCCACACGGCCACGGCCCGCGCGACCATGAGCGTCGCGGACCCGGCCCCGCCCGAGGAGACCCCGACGGCGGACGACCTTCTCCGCCAGGCCGACATCGCCATGGCCGCCGCCAAGCAGAGCGGCAAGTCCCGAACCGAGATCTTCACCTCGGCGATGCAGGGTGCGACCGCCCTCCGCCTCGCCCTCAGGAACGACCTCGAAGGGGCCCTCGAGCGGGGCGAGTTCCGACTCGTCTACCAGCCGATCGTCGACCTCGCCACCGGTCGCCCCGACGGCGTCGAAGCCCTTGTCCGCTGGCAGCACCCGGCCCGGGGCCTCGTCCCGCCGAGCGAGTTCATCCCCCTCGCCGAGGAGAGCGGACTCATCGTGGAGCTCGGCCGCTGGGTCGTCGAGCGCGCCCTCCGGGACGCCGTGGCCTGGCGTGCCTCCCTCGGTCGCCTCGTCCGAGTGAACCTCAATCTCTCGCCTCGGGAGCTTCGGGAACCCGACGTGACCCGGGCGCTCGCCCGGCGTCTCGAAGCGGCCGGCTACCCGGCGACGGCCCTCACCCTCGAGGTCACCGAGAGCGCCCTCGTCGACGAGCGGGTCGCCCTCGCTCGCCTCGGCGAGCTGCGGGCGCTCGGGCTGCGGCTGGCGATCGACGACTTCGGGTCCGGCTACTCCTCGCTCGCCTACCTGCGCCGCCTTCCGGTGTCGGAGGTGAAGATCGACCGATCCTTCGTCGCCGGCCTGACCGGTGATGGCCCGGCCTCGGGCGGCGATGGCTCTCCGCTCGCCGGGGTCGCGTCGGCACCCACTGCCGATCCCGTGCCGAGACCGCCGTCGGGCGGCACGACGTCGGGGCCGGCGAGGGAGGTCGTTCGCTCCATCGTCGAGCTCGCTCGCGCCCTCGAGCTCGACGTCGTGGCCGAAGGCATCGAAACGGCGGGGCAGGCCACCCTGCTGCGGACCCTCGGGGTGGCCCGGGGACAGGGCTACCACCTGGCGCGACCGATGCCGTCGGACGAGCTCGTCGCCTGGCTGGCCCGCCCAGTCGTCGCTGGCTCGTCGACGGCCTCGGTCGACGCGCCCTGACAGCGTGTCGCGAGCGGGGGCGAAGGAGGAGGAGCCCAGGGCGAGGTCCGGCTTGTGGCTCGAACCGGCCCCAGGCCGGCCGCCATTCTGGTAGCGTTTCGTTTGACTCCAGGGACCCCGGCCCGACGAGCCCCTCTCGGCAGATGCCCGAGACCCGACGGCTCGAAGGCGCCCGAGGGGCCCGAGCTCGCTCGAGGCGAAGAGCTCGCCACGCCCGGGGCCAGAGCCTCGACCAGAGCCTCGATTCGATCCCGGCCCGAGAGGGCCGACCGACGCGGAGGAGGACGAACGGAACCGATGATCGATCTCGGCGGCAAGAGCGCGGTCGTCACCGGCGGCTCCCGGGGGCTCGGGCGGGCGATCGCCCTCCGCCTGGCGACCCAGGGCGCCGACGTCGCCATCAGCTACCGGGGCAACGAGGCGGCCGCCGCCGAGACCGTGGCCGCCATCGAGGGCCTCGGCCGGCGGGCGATCGCCGTCGCCGCCGACGTGCGCGACCCGGCCGCCGCCGAGCGCCTCGTCGCCACCGCCCTCGAGGCCTTCGGGAAGGTCGACATCCTCGTCAACAACGCTGGGATCACGAAGGACGACCTCATCATGCGGATGAGCGTCGATGCCTGGCGGGACGTTCTGGAGACGAACCTCTTCGGGGCCTTCTACACGACGAAGGCCGTCACCCGGCCGATGCTGAAAGCTCGTTCGGGCCGGATCATCAACATCACGAGCGTCTCGGGCCAGGCGGGGCAGATCGGCCAGGCAAACTACAGCGCGGCGAAGGCGGGCCTCATCGGCCTCACGAAGGCGACGGCCCGGGAGCTCGCCAGCCGGGGGATCACCTGCAATGCCGTCGCCCCGGGCTTCGTCCTGACCGAGCTGACGGAAGGGCTCCCGGAGGCGCTGAAGAACGAGATCGTCGCCCGGACGCCCCTCGGCCGCTTCGGGACGCCCGAGGAGATCGCGTCGGCGGTCGCCTTCCTCGCCTCCGACGAGGCGGCCTTCATCACGGGCCAGGTCCTCGCGGTGGACGGGGGCCTGGTGATGATGTGACCTGAGGTGGAAAGCCTCGAAACGTCGCGTCTCCTGTCCGGGCGTCTTCTCGCGCGGAATAGCCTCTGGAACCTGCTCGGCTACGGGCTGCCCCTGGGTGTCGCGGTCGTCGCCATCCCGCCCCTCGTCAGCGCCCTAGGGACCGAGCGGTTCGGGTTCCTCGCCATCGGCTGGGCGCTCGTCGGCTACTTCAGCCTCTTCGACCTCGGGCTCGGGCGAGCGCTCACGAAGCTCGTCGCCGAACGGCTCGCCCGGCGCGAGGTGCACGATTTGCCGCAGCTCGTCGGTACTGGTCTTATCGTTCTGCTCGTCCTCGGGTTTGCGGCCGCGGTTGCTGTCGTGGTGGCAGTTCCGTTTCTCGTCGACGACGTCTTCCGTCCCGCACCAGGCCTACGCCGCGAAGCGGAGCTCAGCTTCGCCATCCTCGGCCTGACCCTGCCAGCCGTTATTCTCTCGACCGCGCTCAGCGGGGTCCTCGAAGCCCATCAGCGCTTTCGGGCGATCAACCTCGTCCGCATTCCGGCCGGGGTCTTCAGCTACCTCGGTCCACTTCTCGCTGTCGTTCTACAACCGTCGCTCGTCTCGGCAACGTCGGCTCTCCTCATCGTGAGGCTCGCTTCCTGCGGGGCGTACCTGTGGGCATGCCGGGCTGTGCTCCCGTCGATCGGAGCTGCCTTCGACCGATCCCTCGTTCGGCCGCTCATCTCGTTCGGGGGGTGGGTCACTGTGAGCAACGTCATTGGCCCTCTCATGGTCTACTTCGATCGGTTCGTCATCGGTGCGCTCCTGTCGCTCACGGCCGTCGCCTACTACGCGACTCCCTACGAGCTCGTCACCCGGATCTGGGTGGTGCCGCAGGCCGTGGTGGCAGTGGTCTTCCCAGCGCTGACGATGGCGGCCTCGGCCGACCTTGGGCGACTCGAGGCGCTCTACGGGCGAACGATCGATGTCTTGATCCCGGTCCTGTTCGCTCCTCTCGGCGCCGTCGTCCTCCTCGCGCCCGAGCTTCTCACGGCCTGGCTCGGACCTGACTGGAGCGCCCACAGCGCGCCCGTTCTGCGGTGGCTGGCGGTGGGTGTCTTCGTGAACAGCATTGCGCGGGTGCCGTTCAGTCTCATCCAGGGGATCGGTCGCCCCGACCTGACGGCGAGGCTCCATCTCGCCGAGCTCCCGCTCTATTTGCTCCTACTGGTCGGCTTGCTCCACGCGGGCGGCATCACCGGAGCTGCAGCGGCCTGGACGCTCCGGATCGTTCTGGACACGGCCGCGCTTTTTTGGTTGGCCCACCGGGTCGCTCCTGGCCTCCGCCGGGTCGGCGGACAGGCTGTCGGGAGAACGACCGCCGCAGCCGCCGGGATGGGTCTCCTCGCCCTCCCGAGCGATCCGCTCATGAAAGCCTTGCTCGTCGTGGGGCTATCGGGCCTTGCCGGCTGGGCCGGGCTTCGGGTGCTGCGCTCAGCGACCAGAGACGTGCGCGGTGCCCGAGTCGCCCCTGCGGAGGCTCGCGATGGCAGCTGAGGGTCAGGTCGTCGAAGAGCGCCCCTGGCCACCTGACGGGCTCGAGCGGGTGACGGAGTGCCCTGTTTGTCGATCGCCATCCCGAGAGCTTCTCTACGAAGGGCTCCGCGATCGTCTCTTCGGCGCACCCGGCTTGTGGACGCTGCACCGCTGCCGGGGCTGTGGTTCGGCGTACCTCGATCCTCGCCCTAGCCGGGAGACAGTCGCGCTCGCGTACGAGAGGTACTTCACGCACAGCCCGTCCAAATTCGATAGGGAGGCGACGGACGGGCTCGGACCGTTTGCTCGGGCACGCCGGGCGATCGCAAACGGGTACCTCAATCGTCGGTTCGGGACGGACTTCCGACCGGCGAGCCGACTCGGGGGAGTTCTGGCTTCGTTCATTCCCATGAAGCGTCATCAGCTCGACGCGAGGGGAAGGCATCTGCCGCGACCTTGGCGCGGCGCCAGGCTTCTCGATGTCGGCTGTGGCAACGGTGAGTTCCTTGCGTTCGCGCAGCGCGCCGGCTGGGAAGCGATCGGCGTCGAGCCGGACGAGAGAGCGGTTCGGATCGCGCGCGAGCGGGGGGTTCAGGTCCTGCTCGGTGGCGTCGAGGCGCTCGAGGGTGCCATGGGGTCATTCGACGTCATCACGCTCAGCCACGTCATCGAGCATGTCCACGATCCCGTGAACGTCTTGCGCCGCTGCCGAGAACTGCTCCGCCCCGGGGGATGGCTATGGATGGATACGCCGAATCTCGCCAGTTTCGGCCATCAGCGCTACGGCGAACACTGGAGGGGCCTCGAGCCGCCCCGGCACCTCGTTCTTTTCACTTGGGAATCGCTCGCGAAGGCGCTGGCGCAGGCCGGCTTTCAAAGGACCAGGCCAGCCCCGTGGGGGCCCGTGGCAGTTTGGACCTTCCCCGTGTCCGAGGTCATCGCCGTTCGGGGTGTCTACGCCGAAGGGCAGCCTGTCCCGGCGCCAGCACGCTGGCGAGGCCTCCTGGCTGATCTCAGGGCGGTTGCTGCCCTGCAGCGGCGCGAGTTCATCACTGTGATCGCTCGAACAGTAGCAGGGCCGATGTCCTAGCTAGTAGGAGCGGGGAAGATTACGCAATACGTGCCCGAGTGCTACTCCCGAGGCAGGCAAGGAGCCGCCGACCACACAGACTCTGGCTCCGCCCGTCCAAGGCAGCGAGGAATGCGTGTCGACGTGCAACGTTGTCTGCGGTTGAGCGACTGTGTGCGGACGGTCTGTTCTGCTACCGTCGCATCGTCAGGGGACCAGGCCAGGGAAAGGTCGTCGCATGCCCCCACCACATCAGGAACAGGCTGGCAGTCGTCCGAGTGACAACCTATCCCGTGCTGCAGTGATGCCAAACCATGGAAGAATGACCGACCGATCAAAGGGTCGGCGAGGCGGGTCGGGCGTGCAGGGGACGGAGTGGTCAATCCGCGCAGATGGCATGCTAGGCGGCGTCACGTGCGTCTTGGTCACATACGACGATCGCCAGCGTCAGCTCACACAAGTAGTGGATGGCCTTCGCGTTCAGGGGTTGCGGGCGGTAGTAGTTGTTGACAACGGTGCCAGTTGGGATGTCCGGGGAATCCTCGGTAGAAGGTACGGATCACTCGTCCACGTCCTATCGCTGGGGAAGAATATCGGTTCTGCTGCCGGATATGCATCTGGCATTCATTACGCTATCCGCCTTGGCAGCGAGTATATTCTCCTGTTGGATGACGATAATCTGCCCGACGAGGACTCCATCGTGACTCTCTACTCGGCTTTGCAGCGGTACTGCCGGGCCACACCGCGAAACCGCGTAGCGGTCGCAGCTTTTCGTCCTAGCCACTACCGACTCGATCTGGCACTGCACGGTGCCGGCGTCCCCGGTCCGCGACCGGACAGCTTTCGTGGTCTGCACTTCTTGGACCTTCCATGGAAGGTCTGGCGTAGGACTCCATTGAGTGGTCGTACGCGCACAGGTCAGCTTCCCGCCTTGGTGAAGCTGCACATGGCGCCATACGGAGGTTTGCTATTCCACCGCGACTTGGTCGATTGCGTCGGCTTTCCCAATCCGGACCTCGTCATCTACGGCGACGACGACGACTGGACGTACCGGATTCACGAGCGTGGGGGGTGCATCCTCTTGGTAACGGGCGCTGTGGTGAACGATCTGCTGCCGTCGTGGAATATGGGGCGAGGTTTCGCGAACACTTACAGACGTGTGCTGAATGCCCCAGGCGACGCCAGAGCGTACTACTCGATGCGGAATGGCGTCTATTTTGACACCCAGCGACTGAGGCGCCATCGCTGGCAGTTCAGGACAAACATGGTGCTGTATCTGACCATTCTCTCGTTGTTCGCTCTCATGTACCGGCGAGTCCATCGACTCCGCATCTTGCTGCTCGGCGTCCTCGACGGCCTTAACGGTCGTCTAGGGATGCATCCTCGGTTTCCGCTGTGAAGATCCTGTTCGTTCACAGCGTCGCCGATGTCACCCCAAGGGGCGGCGCCGAGGTCACGTTGTGGCATCTCGTGCGTGGCCTACGTGACGCAGGTCATGAGTGCGTCATTGTGGCGACTTCAGACCGACCCGGCTTGCGGAGGTCGGAGCGTGATGGCGTCGTGGTCTGGCACGCAGGTATCCGAAACCTGTACTGGCCGCACCGTGACGAACGCCCGGCTGCACCGGTTCGCTGGGCATGGCATGCCCTTGACTCGTTCAATCCCTGGATGGGCTCATTCATCGGCGAGGTTGTCAGGCGCGAACGTCCGAATGTGGCTTCTGTCCACACCATGACTGGGTGGTCGGTGGCTGCTTGGACGACATTGCTAGGCAAGCAGATTCCGGTAGTGCAAGTTCTGCATGGCCACTATCTGATCTGTCCACGAGCAACCATGTACAAGGACGGCCGCAACTGCTCGAGGCCATGCCTGGAGTGCACGCTACTTCGCCTGCCCTATCGCCGTCTCAGTCAGCGGATCAATGCCGTGGTGGGGGTTAGCAGCTACATCTTGCAGCGACACTTGAGCCTAGGCTACTTCGTAGGCGTGCCATTGCAGCGCGTTATTCACAACGTCCGCTCGCGAGCGAGCCTTGGCCTGAATGTTGTAGATGCTGTGCCCAGCCAGGCAGGGACACGATTCGGGTACATCGGGCGCCTTGATCCTGCCAAGGGTATTGAGACGCTTCTGACCGCATTCAGGTCTCTGCCAGCGGCCGACGTTGAGCTCTGGGTTGCGGGGACAGGTGACCGCGGATACGTCGAACGGTTACGGACGATGACGCGCGATCCGCGTGTCCGCTTCTGTGGCTTCATGTCGCCAAGGTCCTTTTACCCGCACGTCGACGTGGTCGTTGTTCCTTCTTTGTGCAACGAGGCCCTCGGCATGGTGGCCGCTGAGGCGTTGGCATTCGGCAAACCAGTGATCGCAAGCCGGCGAGGCGGGCTCCCTGAGGTGATCCACGACGCGGAGAACGGCCTTCTTTACGACCCGGCTCGGCCCGAGGAGTTGGGCAGGGCTCTCATGCGCCTGCACTCCGATCCTGGTCTCAGGCGACGCCTGTCAGCGGCGGCGCCAGCGAGCGCCGAGCCGTTCCTGGATGTTTCCGCATGGATCAGGCAATACGAAGACCTCTACGAGACAGTTGTTGCATCCGAGACCCATCCACTCCAGGGGACGAAGCGCACGAAGAGACGGTCTCGGGTGGAGTAGTACTTGAGCGTCATTGCTCGCTGAAATGCCGATGGTTGGTCTCGACCGGCTCACCCGACTTCGGCACCCACCTCAGCCCCCGCTCTTGGTACAGCTCGCTGAGCTGAGAAAGGCGCTGTGAAATGTCGAACGTCCGCGCGCGTTCGCGGAGGGCCCCCGTGAGGCGACTTCGATCGCTGGGCTCGAGGGAGAGCAATCGCTCCATGACCTGGGCGACCCTGTGCGGGTCTCGGAAGTCTGCAACCAACCCTTGAAGACCAACCCCAAGCACCTCCCGATGAGCCGGGTTGTCGTTGGCGACTAGTGGAACGCCGGCTGACAGCGCTTCAAGTAGTGCCAGGCCGAAGCCTTCCGCTGGGCTCGGGAATAGCGCAAGGTCCGCTCGTGCGAGCAGGGTCGGTAGCTGGTCCGGCTCAAACTCGCCAAGGATCGACACCTGCGACTCAACCCGATGGGCTCGCGCCACCGCACGAAGAAGGGCGACCTCCGACTCGTCCGGTGTGCCAGCGATCGTGAGCCTGACATCCCGACGTCCCAGAGCGGCCAGGGCCGCGATGGCAGTGTCGATCCGTTTGGATCGGACCACCCGACCGTGTATCACCACCAAGCCCGGCGTAGGCTTGGGGCTCGCCGCCAGGAGGGGCGACAGGTCGATCGCGTTCGGAAACAGGCGCGTCCGAGCGGCGAGACGAGGAACAACTTCAAGGAGACGGTCCCTGTCGCTCGCGCTGCTTGCCAGTACGAGTGCCCCGCTGGCTTGAATGCCTCGACCGAAGTAATGACGCAGGATCAGGTCTTTGACGATGCGGTAATGGGGCGTATGGTAAAAGAGCCCGTGGGTGTGCACGAATAGGGGGATTCGTCGAGCCGCAGCCACCAGCGCTGCCTCGGCGAACGAGAAACGCAAGTCGTGCAGGTGTATTGCATCTGCGTGCAGTAGTGCACGCACTACTCGATCTGGACGAATTGACTGTGCAAAGCGCGCCGTGCCGACTCCCGGCACTCGTGCAATTCGGACGTTCTCTAAGCGTTCTGCGTGAGCCAAGTGTCCCGAGTAAACGCCTGACAGGTCCCTGCAGAGGCTAACCACTAGGACCTCTAGGCCTGATGCAGCCTGCGCGTGCGCCAGGTCGTGGACATAGCGTTCGGTCCCGCCTGTTAGAGGATAAAAGCGCCTAGCCAGGTGAACGACGCGGGTGAGACTACGTGGCATCTGTCGCCAGAAGGCTGCACGAGCCAAAGCGGGCGGTAGCGCCCACCGATGTGGCGATAGACTCTCGTCGCATGTTTCTGGGAAATAGGGGCACGGCCCCTCGCACGAGGCGTCGCGAGGAGTCGTGCGCCTTCAGGCTGAGGCGGCGGGACCGCCTTTGGCCAAACGGGTTGACTCCACGCTCGGCCCTGCCAACCGCTCTGGTCGCAATGGTCCCACTGGGGTGGGTTTTGGGCATTGACCAGCTCCTGTGGATCGTTGCGGGTGCTGTCCTGGGCCTGTCGGCCATCCGATCCCGCCGAGTTCCCAGAGCATTACTTGTCCTGGGAGGCGCCTTCCTCTTGGTGGCTCTTACGGCCGGCGTGTTGTCCGCTACCGGCTTGCGCTGGATCACACTCGCTCGGGATCTGTCCATCATTGTGGCGTTTCTTGGCTCCCTTGGTGCCGGCGTCATGGCGTATGACCGCGACGGCGACGGTCCCCGCACAGGGAATGTCTCTTTGCCTACGGTGGCTGTTGCGGTCACGGCTGTGTGCACCGTGTCGGGCGTGGCCTCGCTTGTCTCCTCCGTCCTTCGCGAGTCATTCGCATTCACGACGCCATTGGCTCCGTTCGTACCAGACGTCATCAGGTCGACACGTCTCGGGGCGGTTTCGCTTGTTGAGCGGGGGTTCGGAGCGACAAGCTTCCTATTGGGTGAGGAGATCTTCCGGCCACGCGGTCTCTTCTTGTACAGCACCTCTCAGGCCGTTGCTCAGGCAACCCTGGTGCCGGTGATTCTCGGGGTCGGATTGCATAGCCGCCCTGGGCTCCGCCGGCTTCTGCTGTTGGCCTGCGCTTGTCTGAACACAGTTTCCGTCGTGCTCACGACCACAAGAACATCGACTTTCGCGCTTCTCGTTGTGCTCGCGGTTCTTTGGGTGCGTGCCCGTGGACCGCTGTTAACCAAAACTTCGGGGTTTCTTCGAGCACACCGGCGTCTGGCGGTCGCTGCTGTGCTCGTGGGCTTGGTGGTCATGCCCCTGTTCGCTCCGGCTGGTAACTTGCTCAGGGATCTGGTTACCACCCGCAGCGCGGATACGAGGGCGGACATCTACGCGACGACGATTGAGTGGTGGGCCCAGAGGCCGCTACTAGGCTGGGGAACTGTGGTCGACCGGGCTGGAGCGTCACCCAGCGCTCCGCCGCTTGGGTCGCACAGCCAGTATCTCGGTGTCCTTTTCAAACAGGGCCTAATTGGTCTGCTCCTATTCGTGGGCTTAATCGCGAGCGTAGCTGCCGCGGCCCGCAGGGCGTTGAAAACTCGCCAGCCGGAGGCTGCGTTCCTCACGGGAGCCTTTGTCGTATCACTCGTGGCGTCCCTGACTGAAGAGCTCTGGCTCGATCCAGGGACTGCGGTCACCGTGGGGCTTGTGTGGGGTCTGTTGCTGCCTGTCGGCATGCCCCGGAAAGCAATGTCCGCGGTAGCCTCCGCCTCACAGCCGACCTGAAGCGACAGTAGCCACCGCCCTGCCATGTGTGCCGCGCTGCGCTACGTCGGCGGGAGACACGTGTGAGGATCCGGTACAAGCAGCGCTCCAGCTTGATAGCAGTTCCTTAATAACAGTTCACTTGCGCCAGAACCCAGCCCTTCTGGCCCGGCCGTCCCCAACCAGTGCCTCCAGCGCCGCAACCGCGCGTGTCACGCTAGGCTGGTGTCTTGGGCTGATTGCACCTCGGGCGAGCTCGATTGCTTCACCCAGTCGAGCGAGATCCTCAACGACAATGTAGCCCGGGCTACCCTTTAGACGGGAAGCGTACCGAAGTTGATGATCGTCGACGTGCTCACCGAACTGCGGAGACCTTGGGACGACAACGGGCACTCGACCTGTACTTCGGATCTCGACCAGCGTCCCAGGGCCCGCATGAGAGATCACGACATCAGCTTCTTCGATGAGATCGTGAAACTGCCGCGTGGGCAAGACGGGTAAGAGCGTGGCTCCTCTGGGGGCTTGGTTGATGGCGGCGGCCTGGACGGCGACGGTATCCCTAAGCCGACCCTGGGCGATGAGTCGGTCGAGTTCCGCCATGAGGCGATCCATTGGCCTCGGATGCGTGCCAAGCGTGACCAGTATCACAGGAGAGGCCCCACGACGTGGCCCTTTGGGTAGAACCGCTGCTGCTCGGGCCATTGGAGCAGGATCGTGTCGGCGACCGGCCTGACAAGTCTTCCTGTCAGGCTGGCACTGTCGATACGGTCGACAACCTCGACGAACGCCGTGCGTGCGCCAAGTAGCCGCCCAAGCCAGAAAAAAGGCACTGCGACCCCTGCGCCCGTTGACACAATGAGGGCGGGCCGCTCGCGGAGGAGGACTCGCACGGCGAGCAGAGTGTTCCTTAGGAGGTTAGGGACGTTCCGGTTGGTCGGGTGGTAACACCAGTAAACGCGCTCGCCCTCGAGCTTCGAGACAGCGTCGGGAGTTTCGAAGGTGACCCAAAAGCGGTCGCGTCCTTCCCAAAATGGCCGGAGTGCGATCAGCTGTGCAAGGTGGCCACCGCTGCTCCCTACGAGCCCGACGGTACCAAGCCTTCTCATGTCGCCGTGAGCATCCCGGTTCATGGATGGACTTGCTGATCGGCAATTTGTCCGAGTTCTCGTCGCATTGCGACCCATTCTAATCTGTCCGTTGTTGGCTACCGACTGGCTGATGGAGTCATCTCATCTCAACCCTCCCTGGGGAGAGAAAGCGCAGTGTGAGACTGATGCGGTTCGACGTCCGCCCCACCGAGATCCCCGCCGTCCGGCTCGTCGTGCCCGAGGCCTTCGAGGACGAGCGCGGCTTCTTCATGGAGGTCTATCGACGCGACACCTTCGAGGCCCTCGGCCTGCCGACCGACTTCGTCCAGCTCAACCACAGCCGCTCGGTCCGGAACGTCGTGAGAGGCCTCCACTTCCAGTGGGACCCGCCCATGGGGAAGCTCATGCGGGTCACCGTCGGGCGGGCCTTCCTGGTCGCCGTCGACCTGCGGCTCGACTCGCCGACGCTCGGTCGCTGGGTCGGGGTGGAGGCGAGCGCCGAGAACCGGATCCAGGTTTGGGCGCCGGCCTCTTTCGCCCGCGGCTTCGCCGTCCTCTCCGACGTTGCCGAGGTGGAGTACCTCTGCACGGGGACGTACAACCCGGCCGCGGAGTCGGGGATCCGGTGGGACGACCCGGAGATCGGGATCGCCTGGCCGGTGGATCCTGGGGAGGCGATTCTCTCGGCGAAGGACCGGGCGGCGCAGTCGCTCGGGGACTGGCTCGCCCGGCCGGAGGCGCGCCACTTCTGGTACGACGAGGGCTGAGGGTCGCTGCCGCAACCGGGAGAGAGAGTGCGGGCGTGCCGGCCGCTCTCGCGTCCTGCCGGCTGCTCTCGCGTCCTGCCGGCCGCTCTCCGCTGGCGTCTGCAGCCCTGCCGCCGGTCTCTGTTGGCTCCAGCCGCCCTGCCGCCCTGCCGTCGGCCTCCGCCGGCGCCCTGCCGCCCTGCCGGGCGCTCCTCCGACCCGGGGCCGCCGGCGGCGGCTGGCGGCGACCTGGGTGTCGCCTTCGGCCTCCGCTCGACCTTCGGCCTCCGCTCAAGGCTCGGGCTAGCTGGGCCCGATCGGGCCTCCGTTCAGGCGTGGTAGACTCCGCCGCGACTTGGACACACCAGTGCCGCAGGGCGGTCGACGGAAGCGCTCCCCGTCCGTCGCCACCCTGCTCTCCAGTTTGTGGCCCGGCCTCGGGCAGCTCTACCTCGGCCACCGGCAGGCGGCGCTCGTCTACGCGACGCCGCTCGTCGTCGCCGTCGGGCTCCTCGTCGTCCAGGCGCTCGGGGGGGTCGAGCGGTTGGGGCTCGCCCTCCTTTCTCCGAGTGTCGCCCTCACCGTCGCCGTCCTCATCGGCCTCCTCGGCGCGTGGCGCCTCCTGTCGATGGCCGACGCCTTCGTCGCGGCCGGGGGGGCGCGGGATCTTGCTCGACATCCGCGCCGGCTCGGCTTCGCGGCCGTCCTCGCTCTCGTCGTGGCGGGGGTCCATGGGGTCGGGATCTGGTACGCCTGGTCCTTCTACGAAGCGGGCTCGCGGATCTTCGTTGCCGAGCCGGGCGAGGAGGCCTCCGGTGGGTCCGAGAGGCCGGTCGGCTCGGGCAATCCGAACGGGCTCGGCGACTTCCCCGATGCGACCCCAATCGCCACGCCTGCCACCGAGCGCGCCCGAATCAACGTCCTTCTCATCGGTACGGACTGGGCGCCGAACCGAGACCACTCCCTGACCGATACGCTTCTCGTCGTCAGCATCGATCCGGCCACGAGGTCGGCGGCGATGGTGAGCCTGCCGCGTGATTTGGCGCGCTTCCCGCTCTGGGACGGGCGTACCTATGCCGGCAAGATCAACTCGCTCCTGTCGTACGCCGAGCGGCACCCCTCGGAGTTCCCCGACGGGGGCATGACGACCCTCGTCCGCGAAGTCGGCTTTCTCGTCGGGGTTCCGATCCACTACTACGCCGCGATCAACTTGCCTGGCTTCGAGGCGATGATCGACGCCGTGGGCGGGGTCCGCATCTATAACGAGAAGCCGATCGTGGATCCCGAGTATGTCGACTGGGAGGAGCCGGGCAAGGTTGGGTTCTCGCTGTCCGCTGGTTGGCACACGCTCGATGGGCAGACCGCTCTCGCCTTCGTCCGCTCTCGGCGGGGAGTCGGCAACAACGACTTCGAACGGGCTCGCCGCCAGCAGCAGCTGCTCATCGCGCTCCGAGCCAAGCTCACCGATCCGGCCATGTTCCCGAAGATCCCGGGCCTCCTCGACGCCGCGGCGAACACGATTCGGACGAACTTCCCGGCCGAGCGGCTGCCGGCCATGCTCGACCTCGGGCGGCAGATCGACGATGGCTCGATCGCCCGCAAGGTGTTGGGGCCGCCGTACGCGACGCGGGCGACCGACACTTCGATCTACATGCTCGTGCCGGACATGGCCGCCTTCGCTCGCGCCTCCATCGAGCTCTTCGGTTCGGACAGTCGGTACGCGGGGGGATCGTCCTCGCCGTAAGGGCGCTTTTCTCGGCCTGCGGGGCGCCGGTTGGTGCCCTCAGCGACCCTGGAGCATCGCCGGAATCGTGCGGGCCATGATCTTGAGGTCGAGCCAGAGCGACCAGCGATCGATGTACGCCAGGTCGAGCTCGACCCAGCGGTCGAAGTCCTCCTCGAGTCGGGCCGAGACCTGCCAGAGTCCGGTGATTCCGGGCTTCATCGAGAGCCGCCGCCGGTGCCAAAGGTCGTACGCTGCAACCTCGCGGGGAAGCGGCGGTCGCGGACCCACAATGCTCATCTGGCCGCGGAGGACGTTCCAGAATTGGGGCAGCTCGTCCAGGCTCGTTCGTCGGAGGAGGCGCCCGGTTCGGGTGAGGCGCGGATCGTTCGAAAGCTTGAAGGCCTGACCGTCGATCTCGTTCAGGGCCAGCAGGTCCGGCAAGCGGGCCTCCGCATCGGGGATCATCGTCCGGAACTTGTAGAGGGTGAACGGGCGCCCGTGGAGGCCGACGCGGGTCTGACGGAACAACACGGGCGGCCCTTCGCGAAGCCGGAGGAGGGCGGCGATGCCCAGGAGGAGGGGGCTCAAGAGGACGAGGGCGAGGGTGGCGCCCACGATGTCGAGGGCGCGCTTGAGGGCGAGGCCGACGGCGCGGTCGGGTCCGTAGACGAGCGAGAGGATCGGGATCCCGTCGAAGTCCTCCAGGCGGCCGCCGGGCAAGGTGAGGTTCAGGTGGCCGACGGGAATGCGAACGATCTTGCCTTCTTCCTCGCAGAGGCGGGTGACGGGCTCCACGAGCGGCCAGTCGGTCACCGGGAGGCAGATGGCGACCTCGTCGATAACGTGGTCGTGGAGGATTGCCTCGATGGCGTCGAGGTCGCCGAGGATGGGCCGGCTGGGGACGAAGACCTCCCCTTTGTCGGTCTCGGCACGGTTGTCGGCGGCATCGACATGGCTGTCCAGCTCCGGAGGGACCGTGGGGATGGGTGTCGGCGGGGTGGGTGCCGGCGGGGTGGGTGCCGGGGAGGCGGGTGACAGTGCGGCCGCGGGGATGGGTGTCGCCATGGCGGCGACCGCCTTGACCGCGTCCGTTGGCACGGCCACGTGCCCGACGACCCGGAGGCCGAGCTCCCGGCGAGCCTCGACTCGGTTCGCGAAGCGTTCCGCGTCTCGACCGGTGCCGATGACGAGGACGAAGCGTGCGTTGTAGCCGCGGCTACGGATCCAGCGGAAGGCCGCCCGAAGGGCCAGCCGGGCGGCAAGGGTGACACTGCCCTGGGCAGCAAAGAGGGTGAGCAGGAAGAGCCGACTCACGTCGGGGAGCTTCAGCCAATAGAGCGCCGTGAACGTGACAATCGCGAGGAGGATCGTCGCCCGTGCAACGTCGAGGGCGTCGCTTCGCCACGACCAGCGGGCTCGGAGGCGGTAGAGGCCGAGGAACCAGAGGATCGTCGTCCAGGCCACCGCGTACGCGGCGGCAAGGGGAATGGGATCGATCCCAACTCGGATCCAGGTGCTGCGCCACGCATCTGGCCCGAAGCGCGCCATGCTGACGAGGACGAACAGCGCGAGGGCGCTCGCCCCATCGGCGACCATGAGGGCCAGCCGAAGACTCGTCGCGTGCCGCCGGATCATCCCCCTCCTCTCCGAGGCCCAGTCGTTGGCGCCAAAGTGCGACGATTCTAGCGGTCGTTGCTAGCGACGATTCACGCCGCTGGCGCGAGGGCCCGGTCTACCTCGTCGACGAGGGAGTCGTAGAGCTCTTCCTCCTGGGCCCAGTGGAGGCGGAGGATCGCGTCCAGCCCGTAGAGGAGGCGCCGAAGATCGAGCCAGTCGGTGGGCTCTGGCCCGGCCGGCCCCAGGTCGCCGACGAGCTGATCGAGGGTTCGCGCCAGGTGGAAGATCTCGGCGTGGGTGCGGTGGAGGGCCGCCGTGGCGTCGTCGCTGCCGATGGCCGCCGCGAGCTCCGGGTAGACCGTCCGGTCCTCCTCGATCTCGTGGGGGACGAGCTCCTCGATGAGGAAGCGCCGCACCCCCTCGAGCCGAGTCCGCGCCTCCGAGGGCGGGAGCCGATCGAGGGCGTCGGCAATCCGGCGGATCTCGGCGATCGCGCTGGCCATGGCGGCGTGGTCGGCGAGGAGGGCCGCCCGGCGTTCGGCCCAACCCGGCAGCGTCGTCGGCCGCCGCTCGGCGCCGGTGAGCGCGCGGAGGGCGTTGAGAATGGCGACGACGTCGATGAGCTCCTGGAAGATGGCCCCCGCCACGACTGGGACGAAGCCGAGGGCAGCGGCGACCACCCCAGCCAGCGACAGGCCCATGCCGAGCAGGACGCTCTGGAGGGCGATCGAGCGCGAGCGGCGGGCGATCTCGACCGCGTCGGCGAGGCGGTCGAGCCGATCGACGGTGATGACGACATCGGCGGCCTCCGACGAGGCCGTGGCTCCGCGGGCGCCCATGGCCACCCCGACGTCGGCGACGGCGAGGGCGGGGGCGTCGTTGATTCCGTCGCCGACCATGACGATCGGCGCCGTCGCGAGCTTGCGCTCCTGCTCGACGGCCTCGACCTTGTCGGCCGGCGAGCGTTCGGCGAGGACGGCATCGACACCCACGGCCGCCCCGACGAGCTCGGCGACCCCCGAGTGGTCGCCGGTGACCATGACGATCCGTGAGAAGCCCGTTCGCCGGAGGCTCCGAATCGCGCGCGGCGTCTCAGGGCGGAGCGGGTCCTCGAGGACGAGGGCGCCGACGAGTCGGTCCTCCACCTCGACGAAGACGAGCATGGCGCCCTCGAGGAGCGCCCGCCGTCGGAGTTCGCGAGCCCATCCCGGGAGCGGGCCGACGCCGAGGAAGTCGAGGGACCCGATCCGGACCCGGCGGCCCTCGACCCGGCCGCTCAGACCCGCGCCCGGCACCTCTTCGACCCCGACCGGGACGGGGAGGGTCAGGCCGCGCTGCCGGGCGGCGCCGACGATGGCGGCGGCGAGGACGTGCGGCGAGGCCTGCTCGAGGGCGGCGGCGAGTCGGAGGACCTCGGTTGGGTCGCCGTCGAGGGCCTCGATCCCGGCCAGGGCCGGCCGGCCGGCGGTGAGGGTCCCGGTCTTGTCGAGGAGGAGGACCCGGGCCCGGGCGAGGGTCTCGAGGGGTCCGCCGCCCTTGACGATGACCCCTCGGCGGGCCGCCCGCGAGATCCCGGCGACGACGGCGATCGGGGCGGCGAGGATGAGCGGGCAGGGGGTGGCGACGACGAGGACGGCGAGGGCGCGGACCGGATCGCCAGCGGCGACGCCCGCGGCGGCGGCGACGGCGAGGGTCAGGGGCACGAAGAGGAGGGCATACCGGTCGGCGAGGCGGACGAAGGGGGCCTTCGAGCGGCCGGCCTCCTCGACGAGGCGGACGATGCCAGCGTACGTGCTGTCTTCGGCGGTCGCGATGGCCTGGAGGTCGAAGGGGCCGCCAGCGTTCACGACGCCGCTGGCGACGATCTCGCCCTCGGCTCTGGTGACGAGGCGGCTCTCGCCGGTGAGTGCCGATTCGTCGAGGACGGCCGCCGGCGAACGGATGACGCCGTCGACCGGGACGACCTCGCCGGGCCGGACGAGGAGTCGGTCGCCGGGCCGGACGGCGGCCAGGGGGACGGTTTCGAGGCGCTCGTGGGCTTCAGGCGGGGCGGGCGCACCGGAGGCCTCGGGGATGCCTGCCGCTCCGGGGATTTGGCTGGCGGCGGGCGCTCCGGGGGTCTCAAGGACGCTGACAGGCGCTCCGCTGGCCTCGCTGGCGGCGGGTCCCCCTGGGGCCGTGACGGGGATCGGATCGCCATCGCGTCGCCCGACGACGTACCGATGGACGACCTGGGGGGCTCGGCCCAGGAGGGCGGTCAGCTCCCGGCGTGCGCGCCCCTCGGCGTAGGCCTCGAGGGCACGGCCGGTGGCGAGCATGACGCCGATGACGGCGGCCGCAAAGGTCTCGCCGAGGAGAAGGGCACCGCCGATGGCAAGGAGGGCGATGACGTCCACTCCGGCCCGTCGCTCCAAGAGGTCGCGGACGATCGAGATCGCCAGGTGGGCGCCGACGACGAGGGTGGGGACGGCCCAGGCCGGCCAGGCGAGGTCGGGCCGGCCGAGGATCGTGGCCACGCTTCCAAGGACGAGGCCGGCGGTCGTGAGGACCAGGAGCCCGGTCGTGAACGACAGCGTTCGAAGGAGGTCGGGCGACGGGGCGTCGACCTCGATCGGGCGGTCGGCGGATGGGTCCTGAGCTGGAGGCCCGGCGGTCGAATTGGGCACGTCGACAGGGTAGCCGGTCGGCGCGTCGGGAGGTGGGGTCGATCGGCCGCTCCCGGCCGGTCCTTCGGCCTGAGCCACTCCCGGGCGGTCACCCCTTCGGCCCGAGCCACCCGGCCGGTCCTTCGGCCAGAGCCCCTAGGCAATCTTTCGCCGGAGCCCGGCCCGCGCGCGCGGCGGAGCGGTACCTGTGCCGGGACGGTGCTACGCTCTGGCCCCGGATCCGCAGCGGATCCGACGCTGGGAGGACGCCGCCCGAGGAGGGCGTGGATGGAGCTTCGGCAGTTCGTCATCGAGGGACTCGGCCATCTGTCGGCCCTCGTCGCCGACGAGGAGACCGGGCTGGCGGCTGTCGTCGATCCCCGGCGGGACGTCGACGTTTATCTCGCCGCGGCTCGGGCGCGGGACCTCCGGATCAGCGTCGTCGTCGAGACCCACCTCCACAACGACTACGTCTCCGGCGGCCGCGAGCTCGCCGCTCTGACCGGGGCGACCCACGTCATCGGTGCCGGCGCCGAACTCGCCTACGAGCATCGGCCGGTCCGCCACGGCGAGACCTTCCGGGTCGGAGCGCTCGAGTTCCGGGCCCTCGAGACGCCCGGTCACACCCCGGAGCACGTCGCCTACGCCGTCGCCGACACGGCGCGGGCGGCCGAGCCGGCCCTCCTCTTCACCGGCGGCTCGCTCCTCGTTGGCGCCGTCGGTCGGACCGACCTCCTCGGGGCCGAGAACGCCGTGCCCTTCGCCCGGGCGATGTACCGCTCCCTCCACGACGTCATCCTGCCCCACGAGGACCACGTCGCCGTCTTCCCGACCCACGGCGCCGGGTCGCTCTGCTCGACGGGGATCGCCTCGACGCCCTTCTCGACCCTCGGCTACGAACGCCGCCACAACCCGATGATCCAGCCCGCCGATGTCGAGAGCTTCGTCCGTCGCCTCCTCAGCCGCCAGCCGCCGTTCCCACGCTACTTCGCCCGAATGCGGCCGACGAACCAGGCCGGTCCGCGCCTTCTCGGGGGCCGGGTACCGGAGCCGCGGCCGCTCTCGGTCGACGAGGTCGCGGCGGCGATCGAGGCGGGGGCGGTCGTCGTCGACGCCCGCGATCCCGTCGAGCATGCCCTCGCCCACCTGCCGGGCTCGATCTCGATCCCGGCCGGGCCGTCCTTCGGGACCTGGCTCGGCTGGGTCGTCGAGCCCGACCGGCCGGTCGTCCTCGTCCTCGCCTCGCCCGCCGACTGGGACGACTGCATCCGCCAGGCGCTCCGGATCGGCTACGAAGACGTCGTCGGTCACCTCCGGGGCGGTCTCGCGGCCTGGCTCGAGGCCGGGCGGCCGAGCGACTCCCACGGCCGCTGGTCGATCGCCGAGCTCGCCGCGCGCCTCGCGGCCGGGGGACCGGAGGCGCCGCTCGTCATCGACGTCCGGACGCCGACGGAGTTCGCGGCCGGCCACATTCCGGGCTCCCTCCACATCGGCGGCGGGGACCTACCGGAGCGGCTGGACGCGCTGCCCCGGGAGCGCCCGATCGCCGTCGTCTGCGCCTCGGGCTACCGCTCGAGCATCGGGGCCTCGCTCTTGCGGCGGGCGGGCTTTCGGGACGTGGCCTGGGTCGCCAACGGGGTCCCGGCCTGGCGGGCGATGGGGCTGCCCATCGAGCGCGGCGAGGCGGGGGCGTAGGGGCGGGGAGAGGGGCGGGGGTCGGTGCCGTTGGCTCGGGTCGGGGCGGGAGGCGCTCGGGGTTGGGCACCGCCATCGTCTGGACCTTAGCGGTGCCACGCGTCACGATCGTCCCCAGTTACAGCCTGGCCAGGTTCGACGCCGGCTCGGCGCTCAAGGCGCTTCTCAGCCATCCCGCGGCGGAGATCGCTGGTCAGCGCTTGCCCGGCTTCTACCGCTGGGGTTCGTAGCGTCGCCCGGAGCTGGCAGGGGCTCCTCGGACGGATCGCCTCCGGGTCTCTCGTCCTGGCGAGTCGGTTCCCCGGTGCCGAGCCACAGGATGCCGTTCCCCGGCCATGGACCGCCGCTCCGCAGGGCTCCCAGGAGTGAGGCCGAGTCGGCAGGAAAGACCTGTCGGAGTGTGGCGCGCGCGGCGGCCACGACCGCTCGGTTGTGCCGCGTCGGCGGGAGTACGAGGACGATGTGGACTCGACGGCCGCCTGCTCCGGCCTCCACGTCGTCGACCTTGGCTCGGTACTCCCGAAGGAGCTCCTCGACGCGACCCACCTTTGACTCGACCTCGAACAACACGATGTCTCGGCTGTTCTCCAGGCGCACGTCGATGGAGCGGCGTGGGGAGCCGGGTACGGGAGCCTCCGGTTCCACGCGCCAGCTTCGATGTGCCAGCCGCACCAGCCGCTCGACGAGCTGAGCATGCGCACGGTCGTAGATCCGGGGCGCGTCAACGGTGTAAACGGCGAGACTGACCTCGGCGCCGAGGAGCTCGGCGGCCAGGAACCGGGTGGCGAGGCCGACGGACGGGTCCCCGGACTCGAGTCGTGAGATGACGGATCGATCGACGCCGATGGCTCGGGCGACCGCCGCCTGGCTGACGTTCGCTCGTTCGCGGAGGAGCCGGAGGTGGTCACCGTACCGCCTTGTCTGCTGACGGTATCGACGCATGGCCCTCCAAACGATCTCTCGCCTGACCGGACCGGCCCGCGTTCCGGCGAAGCGGCCCCGGGCCGAGGCGATCGGGGCAGGTAACGTCCGAGCGGCGGTGTCGCCAGGCAAGTCGTCGTTCGGCGTGTGGGCGTGGCTGACCATGTGTCCGCTGCTCCGTACTCTCCTCGTGGCCTCGGCCACTGGCTATAGGGCGGTCGGCTCTCGCCGGCTGTCGGGGCCGCCACTTCGACGGTGGGGCTTCGGTCGCTCGCTCCGTCGTCCGGTGCCTGCCTCGCGGGCCCCGGTTCAGGCGGCTGGCCGTAGGAAACCGCGAGTCGCTCATCGGCGGCTCAACGGACGCGCCGCGGAGCCCCAAGCGGTTGGCCGGCCGCGGGTGTCGCTGTCCGGCCCCTCGACCCGTCCCCGGCCCGTCGACCTGCCCCGGGCCGCCTCGACCCGTCCC
>JBHORA010000121.1:0-15680 GCA_042408535.1 Chloroflexota bacterium
CGTCGACGCGGGCCTTGCCTGTTCGCCGGGCGTCGAGCGAGCCACAATCCGCCGGGCCGCAAGCCTCGACCGCACCACGAGCTAGGCGCGGACGCCGATGAGGGCCCCGACGCCGTACGTCACGACCGCTGCCACGGCCCCCAGGAGGAGCTGGCGAACGGCGCTGTAGAGGGGGTTCTCGGCCAGGATGCGACGCTCGCGGTCGGGGACGTGGGCGAGCTGATGGCGCTGGAAGGCGAGCTGGTAGTCGAGGAGTTCGCGCTGGCTCTGGACCGAGATGTACTCGCCAACGCCCATGCTGAAGGCGCCGGCGATGAGCCCAGCGATGCCGGCGAGGACGATGACGCCGGGCTCCGGGTTGGCCCCGGCGACGCCCATGACGAGGGCGAGGTTCGAGACGAGCCCGTCGTTCCCGCCGAAGACGATCGGCCTCAGGATGCTGTTCGCCCGCGTCTCGTGGGGGCTCGAGGGGTCGGGCAGGCCGCGGGGCCGGAGGATGGGGATCCGCCGCAGGACGATCGACTTCACGATCGGTAAGGATGCCTCGTCGGGGTCGTGACGGTAGGCCCGTTCGGCCCCTGATGGTGGCCGTCGAGTCGCTCCGCCGGCGGCCGATCGGACCTTCGACCGGAGCGATCTTCCTTCGGGACCCGCGGCTAGTCCCGAGGGACAAGCACGGCCGCCCCGGCGATGTCACCGGCGGCGAGCCGGGCGAGGGCGATGTTGCCGGCCGCCAGCTCGAAGCGCTCGATGTCGGTCGCGACCGGGATCTCCGCCGCCAGGGCGAGGAACTCGGTCGCGTCCCGGCGGGTGACGTTGGCGACGCTCCGGAGCGACCGCTCCCACCACAGGTGTCGGTAGTCGAAGCTCGGGATGCGGTCGAGATGGATGGCGTTGACGACGACCGTGCCGCCCCGATCGACGGCCCGTAGGGCGTCGACGACGACGTCGCCGACGGGGGCGAAGGTGATCGCCGCCTCGGGAGCGGCAGGGGCGTCTTCGTCGAGATCGCCCACCCAGGTCGCACCGAGGTCGAGGGCCCGCCTCCGATCTCGCTCACTGCGGGTCCACACGAAGATCTCGTGGCCGAGGTATCTCGCGACCTGGATGACGAGGCGAGCCGATGCCCCGAACCCGAAGAGCCCGAGACGGCCGCCTCGCTCGAGCCCGGTCAGCCTGAGGGCCCGGTAGCCGATGACGCCCCCGCAGAGGAGCGGGGCAGCGGCCTCCGGAGCGAGACCGTCGGGGACCGGAACGGCGAAATCGGCCCGGACGACCATCCGCTCGGCGAAGCCGCCGTCGCGATCCCAGCCGGTGAAGCGGGCCACTTCACAGAGGTTCTCGAGGCCACGGCGACAGAAGCGGCACGTCCCGTCCGCCTCGGCGAGCCAGATCGCCCCGACCCGATCGCCGACCCGCCACCCTTCGACGCCGGGCCCGATCGCTGCCACCCGGCCGACGGGCTGGTGGCCGAGGACGATCGGGAGACGCCGCGCCTCGATGTCCCCCTCGGCGATCTGGAGGTCCGTCCGGCAGACGGCGCAGGCTTCGATGTCGACGAGCAGCTCACCGGGTCCGGGTTCGGGGTCGGGGCGCTCGACGAGCCGGAGGGGCCCGCTCGTCACCGGCTGGGGTCGTTCGAGCAGGAGAGCACGCATGGCAGGCTCGATGGTACGGCGACGACAACGGCCCGGCTCGATCGAGCCGGGCCGTCGAGGGCATCATCTGACGGAACGAGGAGGTCTCGCCGCCGGAGTCACTCGCCCGGTCCCCGGCAGAGGGCGATGACCTCCTCGATGATCGCGTACATCTCGGCGGCGCTTGCCGTCGGTTCGATGGCATCGAGCCGATCGACCATCGCCAAGGTCATCTCGAGCCCGGCGACGTTCAGTCCTCGTTCTTCGACGAGGTAGCGGATCCGACGGAGCCGCCGGAGATCCGCGTTCGAATACAGCCGTTGGCTGCCTCCCGTTCGGGCGGGCCGGAGGAGACCGGCCCGCTCGTACTTGCGGAGGGTCTGGGGGTGCATCTGCGTGAGGCGGGCCGCGACCGCGATCGAGTAGAGCGGCTCACGGTCGTTCACGGCTCCGACCTCGGCAGTGCCGGTGTTTACTTCGTGCCGCCGGCGATCTGGGCGACCGGCGTGACCTTGATCTGCTTCGGCTTCTCGTGCTCGGCCTTCGGCAGACGCAGGGTCAGGATGCCGTTCTCGAACGTCGCCTGGGCCCGGTCCGGATCGACCGCCTTCGGCAGGCTGATCGAGCGGATCATCTCGCCGTAGCCGAACTCCCGGAAGTGCCAGACCCAATCGTCGTGGCTCGACGGCGTCTCGGTCTGGGCCCGGAGCGTCAGCACGCCCTGCTGGTACGAGACCTCGAGCTTCTCCGGCGCCACCCCGGGAACGAGGGCGCGGACGACGATCTCCTCGGGCGTCTCGTACATTTCGAGCGGCATCGTCCGAGCGGCGACCCCGGTCCAGGAGAAGAGCCGATCCGCGTTCACGAAGCTCTCCTCGAAGAGCCGGTCCACCGCGTCGCGCAGCGACACGAAGTCCCGGAAGAATGGGCTCCAGCGCTGCAGTGCCATACGCCGTCACCTCCTTTCGTTCTCACGCTCCTCATCGGTTTGGGATCGCTTCGTCATCGTTCTGTCTGTCGGGCCGTACCCCTCAGGCGCCGTTCCGCGATCGCCTGCCCCGCCGCGATCGCGAAGGCCGACAACGGAGCCGCGGCGCGGGTCGGCCACCCGGCACGTCCTCGACACGGCCCATATATAGCACGTTGATACGGTGCGTGTCAATACCCTGACCTCTGGCAGGGGCGTGGCCCCCGAGGAAGCCAGTCGGTTGCCGCTCGCCGGCGAACCGGTCGTTCGATGTACAGTCGGCGCGAACGACGTGTTCGGGGCGACGCCGATGGCGGCTCGCCGAGGAGACAGATGACCCGACGCATTTTCATCTTCGATCCGCCCGACCGGTTCGTCGCCGGAGCGATCGGCGTTCCAGGGCGACGGACGTTCTACCTCCAGGCCCGCTCGGCTGAACGGGTCGTCAGCGTCTCCCTGGAGAAGGTCCAGGTCGCCGTCCTCGCCGAGCGCCTCGATCGGCTGCTCGACGAGCTCGAGCGGCGAGGTCTGGCGAAGACGACCGAGAGCGTTCCCAACGCTGCCGCCAGCGGGCCCCTCGACGAACCCCTGAACGAGATCTTTCGGGCGGGAACGCTCACCCTCGGCTGGGATCCCGAGGCCGAGCGCATCCTCATCGAAGCTCGGGAGCTGCGACCCGAGGACGAAGACGAGGACGAGACGGTCGAGTGGCGCGACGACGACCCGACGGGTCCCGACGTCCTCCGGGTCCGGATCAGCCCGTCGGTCGCGAGGGTCTTCGTCGAGGCCGCCGCCGCGGTCGTCGCTGCAGGACGTCCGCCGTGCCCGCTCTGCGGGGCTCCGCTCGATCCGACGGGTCACCTCTGCCCGCGTCGGAACGGGCACCGGCTGAACTAGGCAGCGAAGGAGGAGCCCTCGGTGGCCGGTCGCCGACCGGGTGGATGGTGGGAACCGGGCGGATCCGAACCGGGCGGATCCGAACCGGGCGGATCCGAACCGCGCGGCTCCGAGGCGCGGGGCTCCGAGGCGCGGGGCTCCGAGGCGCGCGGCTCCTGGGGGGACGCGGCGGGGCCTCGTCGAACGGAGCCAGCACCGGGCAGGAGCCGCGGCTCGCCGAAAGGCCAGCAGGGAGACAGCGGTTCGGCCGGCCATCGGTCGCTGGAGGCCCGCGGCCGCATCATTCTGCCGACGCCGCCAGCCCTCGCTTCGGGGGTTCTCCTCGAGCTCCTCGCCTCGGGCGAGCTCGAGATCCTCGGGCGACTGGCGGGTTCCTCGAACAACGCGCTCCTGGCGGTTGCCCGAGCGTCGGTGGCCCGAGCGTCGGTGGCCCGAAGGCGCGACACGGGTATCGGGACCACTGGGGAGGACGGTAACGGGCCGCCGACACCGGCGTCGGTAGGGGAGGGCGGGCTCGGCGCTCAGCAGGTCGCCATTCCCGTCGTGTACAAGCCGGTTGCCGGCGAGCGCCCCCTCTGGGACTTCCCCGACCGGACGCTCGCCCACCGTGAGGTGGCCGCCTACCTCCTTGCTGAGGCAGCGGGCTGGTCGATCGTTCCGCCGACGGTCTTTCGCGACGGGCCCTTCGGACCGGGTATGGTCCAACTCTGGGTCGAGGCGGATCCGGCCATCGACAGGGTGGCCCTCGTCGTCGGGGCGGATCCACGCCTCCGGCCGATCGCCCTCTTCGACGTCGTGGCGAACAACGCCGACCGCAAGGTGGGTCACCTCGTCCCGACCCGGGCGGGCAGCATTCTGGGGGTCGACCATGGGATCTGCTTCCACGTCGAGCCGAAGCTGAGGACGGTCCTCTGGGCGTGGCGGGGAGAGCGGCTCACCCCCGAAGAGCAGAACCGGCTCGCCGAGCTACGCGACCGGCTCCACGGTCCCCTCGCCGACGAGCTCGAAGAGCATCTCGCCAGGGTAGAGGTCGTGGCCCTCCGCGAGCGGATCGAGCGTCTTCTGCGGACCCCCTGCTTCCCCGACCCGGACCCGGATCGGCCTGCCATCCCCTGGCCCCCGTACTGAAGGACGGCGTCCGGCGTGCCACTCTGGCCGAACAGAACGGCCTCGTCGCCGCGGACGGCGTCCGGCGTGCCACTCTGGCCGAACAGAACGGCGCTCACCAACCACGCGACGGCCGTTTTGTTCGCTCAGAGTGGCATCCGGGGCGGCGGCGGGCCCGGGAGGCGCATTTTGTTCGCTCAGAGTCGCATCCGGGGCGGCGGCGGGCCCGGGAGGCGCGTTTTGTTCGCTCAGAGTCGCATCCGGCGCAGGCCGAGCCGGGGCCCTAGGCCCGAACCTCCTGCCGCATGAAGGCCACGTACGCCACAGCGAACGAGAGCACTGTCAAGGCGACGAGGGCCACCACCTGCGGCCAGGCGAGGAGGAGGCTCTGCGTGACCGAGAGCGTCGACGGGATCGCCCGGTCGACCTGGCTGGCGAGGACGAGGGTGCTGAGCGTCCGCGTCGACGGGTCGAGGAGGACCGCCGTGGCGTCGGCGAAGAGCGTGGGCGGCGAGAGCCGGGCCAGGAAATCCGACCAGCGGGCGTTCGCCAGGATCTCCTCGTTTGTCGGGTTCGGCGGCAGCGGGGCGATGATCCCGGCGAGGAGCGACACGAGCAGGACGGCGAACAAGGTGAAGGCCAACCACGTCCCGATGGCAACGAGAGCAGAGCTCGCCGCGCGACGGAGGAGGACCGAGCAGAGCATCGAGAACCCGAGCCACAGGCCGACATAGACGACGGCGACGACGAACCAGGCCAGGAGGCGGATGACGTCGGCCGCCGTCGGCACGATCCCCAGCCGAAGGAGACCGATCCCGGCCACGATGACCATGAGGGCGAAGACGATGGTAGCGATCGTGGCCAGCCCGGCGACGAACTTGCCGTTGATAACGTCGTCGCGGTGGATGGGCTGGGCGAGGAGTCGCGGGAGCGTACCCGCTGCCCGCTCCCCGTTGATGGCGTCGAAGCCGAAGGCGATGCCGATGAGGGGCAGCAAGAAGCCGACCAGGGCGACGAAGCCCGGCATCTGGTCCGAAGCGACGGTGAAGAGCCGGAGGAAGATCGACGGCGTGCCACTCGCCGCGGAGGCCGCCGTTCGGATGACGCCCGAGCTGAAGTAGGTCGTCGCCGAGGCCGCCAGTCCGAGGATGATGAGGAGGACGACGAAGCGAGCCGACGTCAGGTGGTCGGCGAACTCCTTCGCGGCCACGACGAGCCAGCCGCGGGCCGGCGGCTCACCGAAGCGATCGCGAGGCACGAAGCCGAATCGAGCCACGAAGCGGTCGAGGCGGTCGATGGCCCCGCTCATGCCTCACCTCCACTGCTGCCTTCCTGAGCTGCGACGGCTCGCCGGTAGATCTCGGCCAGCCCCTGGTCGAGGCGGCGGAGATGGACGACCGACAGGCCGGCCGAGACGAGGGCCGGGGCGACCCGCGGCACGACGTCGTGATCGGCCGTCAGCCTGAGCCGACCCGGCGTCGGTGGATCGGGGCTGACGCTCCGAACGCCCGGGAGGGAGTCCAAGGCGCGGATCGCCCGCTCGGTCCCATCGGCACCGTCGGCGACGCCGACCTCGAGCTGCACCTCGCCGCTCCCGAGAGTCCGGCCCAGCTCCTCGACGGTGCCCTGGGCGACGAGGCGCCCCCGGACGAAGATCCCGACCCGGTCGCAGATCGACTGAACCTGCTCGAGCAGATGGGACGAGAGGAGGATCGCCAGCCCTCGCTCGTCGACGAGCCGCCGAATGAGGGCAAGGATCTCGGCCACGCCCTGCGGGTCGATGGCGATCGTCGGCTCGTCGAGGATGAGGATCTGGGGGTCCTTCACGAGGGCGTCGGCGATCCCGAGTCGCTGGCGCATGCCGCGCGAGTACGTCTCGACCCGCCGATCGGCATCGTCCGCTAGCCCGACCTGCTCGAGGACCGCGTCGATCCGACGCTCGGCCTCGGGCCCCGCGAGACCGTTCAGGCGAGCCGTGTAGCGGAGGTTCGCTCGCCCCGAGAGCGCCCCGTAGAAGCCGGCGTTGTCGGGCAGGTACCCGACCCGCCGCTTCACCTCGAGGGGATGGCGGGTCGGGTCGAGGCCGACGACCCGGGCCTCCCCGGCCGTCGGCTCGGAGAGGCCGAGGAGCATGAGGATCGTCGTCGTCTTCCCGGCTCCGTTCGGCCCGAGGAGCCCGTAGATCTCCCCCGCCCGAACCTCGAAGGTGAGCCGGTCGACGGCGACGAGATCGCCGTAGCGCTTCGTCAGGTTCCGAGTCCGGATGAGGAACCGGGGGTCGGTCGCCCCGGACGCCGCCCGATTGGCTTCGGCCCTCCGGGCTCCCCGGGCGAGCGGCTCCCCGGCGGGGCCGGCGGCGGACGTCGACCCGCCCTCGGTCGGCGACCGGCCCTCGGGCGGCGACCCGGCCGGGTCGGGCCGCTTCGCCCCGCTGGCCCCTTGCCGACTCCGGAAGATCCGTGGCGGGCGGAGCCGCTCGGGCTGCCGCTCCGATCCGCCGGTGGCCTGGCCCGTCATCGTCGTCCTCCTAACGGCGGCCCGAACGGCCTAGCGGCGACCGTAGCGGCTGAAGACCCAGCCGAGGCCGGCCAAGGTGGCGACGATGAGGGCAATCCCGACGAGGGCCCAGGTGAGCGAGGTCTCGATGGTCACCCGGATGTCCTCGGACGCGTTCGCCTGTTGGGTGGAGGCCCGGAAGGTGACGACGTAGTCGCCGGCGAGGGCGTCGCTCTGCGGGGTGATGCGGGCGGTCACCTGGACCTCCTGGCCCGCCGGGACATCGACGGTCTTGGGATCGAAGTCGACCGTCCAGCCGCTCGGTGGCGTCGCCGACAGGGTCACCCCCTGGAGGGGGGCGGTCCCGTCGTTCCGGATGACGAGCTGACGGGTGATGACCGAGCCGGCTGTCCCGCTCGCGTTCAGACGCCCGTCGGGGGTCGTGATCGTCATCTGGTACGTGCCGGTGATCTCGACCGTCAGCTCCGTCTGGGCCGTTCGCGAGCCGGCGCTGGCGGTGACCTGGATCTGATACGTGCCGGCCTCGACGTTATCCGGCGGGTCCGCCTGGACGGAGAGGGTCGTCGAGCTTCCAGCGTTCACCGTCGCGCTCGCGGCTTGCGACTGGCCGCTCGGGCGAGCCGTGACGGTCCAACCCGAAGGGCCCTGGGCCCCGAGAGCGAAGGTGAGGTCTTCGGGGGTGTCGTTCCGGAGACGGACGCTGAAGTTGTAGGTCGCCGAAGAGGGACCCTGGAGGGTCGGGAAGTCGGACTCCAGCGAGACGCTCCCGGCCGCCTCGGGGTTTACCCGGACCGACAGCTCGAGCCGGTCGGAGAGGCTGCCCGAGGAGGCGGTCACGGCGAAGGTGTAGGTGCGGGCTTCGGCATCGGCCGGAACGGTGACGTCGAGCCGAACGGACGGCGTCGAGCTCGGACTCGCCTGGACGGCGTCGACGACGTAGCCACCCCCGAGGATCGACGTTTCCCAGCCCTGCGGCACCCCGCTCACGGCGAGGGCAACGCGGCGAGCTTCGTCGACGGTTAGCTTCAGATTGAACGACACCTTCGATCCCGGCGCCACGACGACCGAGGGGTAGTCGGTCGTGAGCGTCAGGCCGCCCTGGGCGAGGACCGCCGGAGTGAGCGCGCTCAGGATGACGACGGCGGCTGTCGAGGCGGCGACCAGTGAACGGAGGAGGTGGCTCGAGCGCGGGCGAGTCCGGGGGCCGCTCACCTGTGCCGCGATGCGGCCCGGACCCGGGTCGACGCCCCACGAGAGCTCGAGCGAGCCATGGGAAACCGGCACCGCGACGGTTGCGCTTGTCGGCGGTGCATCCGCGTGCGTTGACACCCGTAACCTCCTGCGATCGAACCTGGCCGACCCTGGACGACGGTGGTGCGCGGTCAACAGCCTCGACGAGCAGCGCCGCAGCCGGTGCCCGACCGCGCGACGAACAGGCAACGGGGCCGCGTCGGCTGCCGACGGGCCACGCATCGTGCGGCACGCCAGTGTGCCGCATCGATGGGCAACCCTGCAACCAAGAGATGATTCATGCTCGACAATGATTCGGCAACACGAAGGCCGAGGCCGATAGCCCCAGCGCCAGCGGCGGCACTCGGCCGAGCGCGGCGCGGCTGGCACCGGCGTGGGCGAGGGTCGGCCGATCCTCGCGGCGGGGGGCGAGCTGGCGCGCATCGCTTCTGCCCGGCGTATCCCTTGCGCGTCTTCGAGCCCATCCCGGCCCTCGGGGTCGGCCTGGCCGCCCTCCTCGCCCAGGCGTGCCGTGCACCCCTGATCCTCGGTGGGTCGTCGCGCCGGTCCCACCCGGGTGCCTTCAGCTCTCCCCCTGCGCCCCGTCCCCGGGCGGGCGGCCCCGTCCCCCGGGTTGGCCGCCCCCGTCCCCCGGGCGTGCGCCCCCGTGTCGCCGGAAGTGTGCGCCGGAGTCACGAGATCGACAGCGGGAGCCCAGGCGGACCGCGCGGGGCCGGACCACCCGGGGGCCGTGCCAAGGGAACACGAAAGCGGCCGACTCTGGTGTTCGGAGCGCGCCGTCAGAGAGGAGAGCGACCCTCGCGGCCGGCTCCCCTGAGCGGGCGGACCGGGCCCACGCTCGCTCATCGCAGGTGCCCAGACACCGGGGTCCAGAGCGGCGTTCGCCGGGCGCTTGACCGACCGTGGCTGTTGACAGACCGCGCTCCGTGCCCGATCCTTGCCACCAGCGCGCCGCTGCCCCTCGATTTCCTTCCAGAGGTGTGCGCCGCGCGAACAGATGGTGTGGCGCTGGCTGAGCCAGCCCGGCAGTCCCCCGCTCCGTCCTTCGACCCGACGTCGAGCGGCTCGGGCCGCCGCCCGCCCAGCCGCGCCAGAAAGGAACAACGACCATGAACCTTCGAAGCGAGCGCTTCCCGCTCGCCGTCGCCCGCCGGCTCTCCGATCGACGTCGGGCGCGGCGGCGTCGGGGGCCGACCCGGGATCTCTACTGCCGAACGAACGGCTGCACGACGTTCCTCGTGCTCGATCCGAACGGGACGACCGCAACCTGTCCAGTGTGCGGCGCCCGACGCCGGATCGCCTGAGCTCGGAGCCGACGCACCCCTCGCCTGCTCGGCGATCAGGAGCGAGCACCTGCAGACGCGTCCGTCGGCCGGCGGCGGGCACGATCGTCGGCGGTCATCGTCCACGACAGACCACCGTTCCGTAGACCGGTCACCGGCGACGCCCGCCCCTCGTGGCCTGGCAAGATGCCCCGAGCCGAAGCTGGCCGCCGTAGGCGGTTTCCATTGCTGCCGTCGATGCCCACACAGGGAGCCCTCCGATGCCCGTCCCACCGACCGATCCGAGCCACCCCGGCGTCACCACTCCGGACGCCTCGCCGCCACCCGACCCGGCGCCCGAGATCCCGATCGCGGAGGCGATCGGGGCCGGCCCCGGCCCCCACCGGGCCATCGATCGGGACCGCCTGACGGCCCTCCTCGAGGCGGAGCTCCGAGCCTTCGCCGACCGCCATCCGCGCTCGGCAGCCCTCTTCGAGCGGGCGAAGGGCTCCCTCCTCGCCGGCGTGCCGATGAACTGGATGGTGAAGTGGGCTGGCCCCTTCCCGCTCTTTGTCGAGGCCGCCTCGGGCGCCCGCTTCCGGTGCGTCGACGGCCACGAGTACGTCGACTTCTGCCTCGGCGACACCGGGGCGATGGCCGGCCACGGACCCAGCCCCACGATCGCGGCCGTCGAACGCCAGCTCCGGCGTAGGATCACCCACATGCTGCCGACGGAGGACGCCATCGCGGCCGGCGAAGCCCTCCAGGCGCGCTTCGGGCTCCGCTACTGGCAGTTCACGATGACCGCCACCGACGCCAACCGCTTCGCCATTCGCCTCGCCCGCCACGTGACCGGCCGTCGGTGGATCGTCGTCCACAACTTCAACTACCACGGCTCGGTCGACGAGACCTTCGCCGTGATCGGCCCGGACGGTACCGTCGTCCCGCGCCGCGGCAACCTCGGACCGCCCGTCGACCCCGCCCTCACGACCAGGGTCGTCGAGTTCAACGACGTCCCGGCTCTGGAGCGAGCGCTCGCCGATGGAGAGGTCGCCGCCGTCTTGGTCGAGCCGGCCCTGACGAACGTCGGCATCGTCCTCCCCGAGCCCGGCTACCACGACGCCCTTCGCGAGCTGACGGCCGCCACAGGGACGATCCTCGTCATCGACGAGACCCACACCATCTGCGCCGGACCGGGCGGCTACACGGCCGCCTTCGGGCTCCGACCCGACGTCGTCACCATCGGCAAGACGATCGGAGGTGGGATCCCGGCCGGGGCGTACGGCTTCACCGAGGAACTCGGGGACCGCGTGGCAGCCTCCATCGATCGCGAGGACTGCGACGTCGGCGGCATCGGCGGGACCCTCGCCGGCTACGCCCTCTCGACGGCAGCCGTGCGGGCGACCCTCAGCGAGGTCCTCACCGCCGAGGCGTACGCCCGCATGATCCCCCTCGCCGCGCGCTGGACGACCGGGGTCGCCGACGTCATCCGGAGCCGGCGGCTGCCGTGGCACGTCACCCGCCTCGGTGCCCGGGCGGAATACCACTTTCTCCCCGACCCGCCCCGAACCGGCAGCGACCAGTGGCGAGCCGGCGACCCGGAGCTCGAACGGTACCTCCACCTGGCGGCCATGAACCGGGGTGTCCTCATGACCCCCTTTCACAACATGGCCCTCGTGTCGCCGGCGACGACGGCGGTCGACATCGATCGCCACACCGAGGTCTTCGACACGGCCGTCGCGAGCCTCCTGGGCTGAGCCATCCGCGCGGGCCGATCCCCCGGGCAGCGCGCGTCACTTCGGTGTCGGGTCGCGGCCCGTCGGGGCACCGCAGGTCGCGTCGCGGCCCGTCGGGTCACCGCAGGTCGGGTCGCCGCCCATCGCGCCACAGTCGGTCGCGCCACAAGAGCTGACACGACGAGGCGCTAGGCTGGGGACGATGCAGCGACGTGACGGTCAGCTCCTCGTCTCGGCAACCGACCTCGCTGCCTGGCTCGCGTGCGATCACCTCGCCAGCCTCGAGCTCGGGGCCGTCGCCGGCCTCTGGGACCGGCCCTGGGATCGCCACGATCCAGAGCTCGAGATCCTTCGCCAGTACGGGGACGAGCACGAGCGCCGCTTCCTCGAGCGGCTCCGGGCCGACAGTCGCTCGGTCGTCGCGCTCGAACGCCCGAGCGGTTCGTCGGTCGAAGGACTCCGCGCCGCCGAGGCGGCGACCGTCGAGGCCATGCGGGCGGGCGTCGGAGCGATCTACCAGGCGACCCTGTTCGACGGCCGCTGGCTCGGCCACCCAGACTTCCTCGTCCGCGTCGAGCAGGAGAGCCCGGCCTTCGGGCCCTGGAGCTACGAGGTCGTCGACACGAAGCTCGCTCGGTCGGTGAAGGGCGGCGCCCTCATCCAGGTCTGCCTCTACGCTGCCCGCCTCACCGACATCCAGGGAAGGCCACCCGAGTTCGTCCACGTCGTCACCGGCGACGGCCGCGCCCATCCCGTCCGTCTGGCGGAGATCGAGGCCTACTTCCGGACCGTGAAGCTCGGCTTCGAGCGGGTCGTCTTCGGCGGCTCGTCGACGCCGCCGCGGGACCCGGCCACGGCGGCGACGTACCCGCATCCGGTCGACCATTGCCGGGTTTGCGCCTGGTTCCCCCGCTGCATCGACCGCCGCCGGGCCGACGACCACCTCTCTCTCGTGGCCGGGATGACCCGCCGCGTCGCCGAGCGGCTGACCGAGGCCGGGATCCCGACCCTCGCCGCCCTCGGCCGACTGCCACCCACGGCCGCCGTAGCCGAGATCCGGAAGACGACCTTCGATCGGCTCCGCGAGCAGGCCCGCCTCCAGCTCGAGGGTCGAACGAGCGGGCGCCTCCTCTACGAGCTCGTTCCGCCGGCTGTCGACGAGCCGGTTCGGGGCCTCGCCCTCCTGCCGGAGCCCTCGCCCCTCGATCTCTTCTTCGACATCGAGGCCGACCCCTGGGTCATCGACGGCGGTCTCGAGTACCTCTTCGGCGTCCTCGAACCGCCCGACGGGGCGGCCGCCGAACCGCCCGACGCCGAGCCGACCTACACACCGATCTGGGCCCACGACCGCGCCGCCGAACGGGCCGCCCTGGAGCGCTTCCTCGACCTCGTCATCGAGCGGCTCGAGCGGGATCCGGCGATGCACGTCTACCACTACGGCGACTACGAGGCCAGCGCCCTCAAGCGGCTCGTCCAGCGCCACCAGACCCGGGAGGCAGAGCTCGATCGCCTCCTCCGGGCCGGCGTCCTCGTCGACCTCTTCGCCGTCGTCCGGACCGGCCTTCGGATCGCGACCGAGTCGTATTCACTCAAGGCGATCGAACGGCTCTACCTCCCGGCCCGCGAAGGGCCGGTCACCGACGCCGGCTTCTCGGTCGTCGCCTACGAGGCCTGGCTCCGCGACCGGGACGAGCGGCATCTCGCCGAACTGGCCGCCTACAACCGGGACGACTGCCTCTCCGCCTGGCGCCTTCGCGACTGGCTCGAGGACCGGCGTCGGGAGGCCATCGCCCGTGGTTGGTCCCTGCCGCGGCCGGAGCTCCGCCCGGGCGATCCGTCCGAGGCCGTGGCCAACTGGGACGAGGAGACGGCCCGCCGAGAAGCGGAGCTGCGGGCCGGGCTCCCGGCCGATCCCGACGTCCGCTCGGCCGAGGAGGCTGCCCGGGACCTCCTGGCCGGGCTCGTCAACTACTTTCGCCGCGAGGACAAGCCCGCCTGGTGGCGCTGGTTCGAGCTCGCCGAGAACCTCGAGATGGACGGCCTCGTCGAGGCGCCCGACGCCATCGGCGGGCTCGAGCGGGTCGGGGAGGTCGGCCGCGAGGGCCGCTCCGCCGTCATCCGCTACCGGTTCCCGCCCCAGGACCACCGGTTCGCCCCGGGGGACGGCGTCTGGGCCCCGCGCTCGGGTACGCACCCCGCGCAGCGTGCCGGCACCGTGGTCGCCGTCGACGACGTGGCCGGCACGATCGACCTTCGGCGCCCGGCCGGTCGCCCGGACCCGCCAGCCCTCATCCCCGACAAGCCTCGCCCGACCCGCCCCCTCGCCGAAGCCCTCGCCCGCTTCGCCGACGACGTCATCGAGCGCGGCATGGATGCCCCCGGGCGCTATCGAGCCGCCCGCGACCTCCTCCTCCGGCTCCCGCCCCGCCTCGCTGCCGGGCTCGCCGACGGTCCGCTTCGGCGGTCGGACGAGTCGGTCCTCGATGCCGCCCGGCGGCTGGCCGGGGAGCTCGAGGGGGGCGTCCTCGCCGTCCAGGGCCCGCCCGGAACCGGCAAGACGTACACCGGGGCCCGGCTCGCCCTCGCTGCCCTCGGGGCTGGTCGTGGACCGATCGCCCTGACCGCCCAGTCACACCGGGCCATCGGGAACGCCGTCGAGGCCCTCGTCGAGGCCGCGGCCGCCGAGGGGCGCCGGGTCCGGATCGTCCAGAAGCGGGACACCGCCGAGGGGGCTCCCACGATCCCCGGGGTCGAGACCGTGACGACGAACGAAGCCGTCGACGCGGCCCTCGCCCGGGGCGTCGACGTCGTCGCCGGGACGCCCTGGCTCTTCTCCCGGCCGGACCTCGACGAAGCCTTTGGGATCCTCGTCGTCGACGAGGCGGGCCAGCTCGCCCTCGCCTCGGTCCTCGCCGCCAGCCTCGCCGCCCGGTCCCTCGTCCTGCTCGGCGACCCGAACCAGCTGCCCCAGGTGAGCCAGGGTCTCCACCCGCCGGGCGCCGATGCCTCGGCCCTCGCTCACCTCCTGGCCGGGCAGGCCACCCTCCCCGACTCCCTCGGCCTCTTCATCGACGAGACGCGCCGGATGCACCCGGCCATCACGGCCTTCGTCTCCGAGCTCTTCTACGAGGGTCGGCTGAAGGCGCATCCGAACACCCACCACCAGCGGATCGACGGGCCGCCGCCCCTCGGCGGAACGGGCGTCCGCTTCTGGCCGGTCGAGCACGTCGGCAACGGGCAGCGATCGAGGGAAGAAGCGGAGCTCGTCGCCGACATCATCGTCGACCTCCTCGCCCGCACCTGGATCGATGAGCAAGGAGCGCGGCGCCCGATCGAGCTCGCCGACATCCTCGTCGTCGCCCCCTACAACGCCCACGTCGCCGCCTTGGCGGCCGCCGTCGAGGGGCGGCTCCGGGCCCTCGGCCGCCCGGATTTCGCCCTGGCCCGCGATCGGATCGGGACCGTCGACAAGTTCCAGGGCCGGGAAGGCGCCGTCGCCATCTACAGCCTCGCCGCTTCCTCGGCCGAGGAGGCGCCCCGGGGCATCGGCTTCCTCTTCGATCGCCATCGCCTGAACGTCGCCATCTCCCGGGCCCGAGCCCTCGCCGTCGTCGTCGGCAGCCCGGAGCTCCTCCGGGTCCGGGCCAGGACGGCCGAGGAGGTGCGGCTCGCGAGCGCCGTCTGCCGGCTCGTCGAGCTCGCGACCGGTGAGCTACCCGTCCTCGGCTAGGATCCGCTGGCCTCGCCGGGCACGATCCCCGGCAGACCGAAGCGCTCGGCGGCGAGGGCAGCCGGAATCGTCGCTCCGCGACCGAGGATGACATCGGCGACGAGGCGAGCCGAGCCCGGTCCGGTCGAGATCCCCCAGGGCCCGTGGCCGGCGGCAACGAAGAGGCCCTCGAGGCCTGGCACGGGCCCCAGGAGGGGGCGACCGTCAGCCGAGACGGGCCGAGCGCAGGCCCGGGTCCCGATGACGTCCGCGAAGCGGAGGCTCGGTACGAACCTGGCCCCTCGCTGGCGGAGATCGCTCGACCAGGCGATGGGGTCGGGCTGCAGGGGCAGAAAGGTGGAGCCGAGACTCGTCCTCCCGGCTGCCGTCACGAGGCTGAAGCCGATCTCCGGCGGGCTTCCGGCGGCGCTCGGCGGCCCACCGGCGGCCCCGGCCGGGGCCCGCTCCGCGGCCGGCGCCGCGCTCCCAGCCCGAGGGGTCCTCCCCCGCCGGGACGACCCCTCCCGCCGGGACGACCCCTCCCGCCGGGACGACCCCTCCCGCCGGGCCGCCCCCCCCCCCCCCCCCCCCCCCCCC
>JBHORA010000122.1:0-23189 GCA_042408535.1 Chloroflexota bacterium
ACCGGCCCGAAGCCCTCGTCGACGAAGCCCGCGATCCGTCGGCCGTCGCCGAGATCGACCGTCTCCACGGCCACCGGTTCGGCGTCCGTCATCCCTTCACCGCACCCTGGAGGAGGGCCGCGATGATTTGGCGCTGGAAGAGGACGAAGACGACGAGGGTCGGCAGGAGAATGAGGACCGTCCCTGCGCAGAGGAGCGGGATGTCGGTCGCGTAGTGGCCCTGGAAGGCGCCGAGCGCTCCGGCCATCGTCCGCTGCGTCGGGTCCTCGACGAGAACGAGGGCGAGGAGGAACTGGTTCCAGGTCCAGATCGACATGAGGATGCCGAGGGAGGCGATGGGTGCCCGCGCGAGCGGGACATGGATCCGCCAGAAGAGGTCCCAGGGACTCGCCCCGTCGACCCGAGCGGCTTCCGTGATCTCGGCCGGCATGTTCACGAAGTGGGCCCGCATCCAGAAGACGGCGAAGGGCATGTAGAGGCCGATGAGGGGGAGGACGATGGCGAAGCGGGTGTTGAGGATGCCGAGCTGCTTGGCGAGGAAGTAGAGGGGGGTGACGATGCCCTCGAAGGGGAGGGTGAGGCCGAAGACAAAGAGGATGAAGAGGAAGCGCGCTCCCGGGATGCGGAGGAGCCCGATGGCGAAGCCAGCCATGGTGGCCATGACGAGGGCGATCGGAACGACGGCGACGACGATGAAGGAGCTCGAGGCGAGGAGCGCGGTCATGTTCGCCACCCGGAAGGCCTCGACGAAGTTCCCCCACTGGGGTTCGGCCGGCCAGTCCAGTCCCGCCGGGACGGTGCCGGAGGGATGGAGGGCCGTGGTGAAGATGCTGATGAAGGGGAGGACCGTGATCGCCATGAGGGCGAAGAGGAGGCCCTGACCGGCGAATGCCTCCCGGCGAGCGATCCTCATCGGCCCCCCTCCCGCGTCAGCCGCTGGATCGGCAGGATGACGACGAAGACGAGGATCATGAGCAGGACGGCCAGGGCCGAAGCGAGCCCCACCTGGCGCTCGAGGAAGGCGAGGATGTAGATCTGGAGCCCCGGCACGGCCGTGGCATGGCCGGGACCTCCGCCGGTCGAGACGTAGACGATGTCGAAGGCCGCCAGGGCAGCGATCGTCGTCACCGTCAGGCAGACGCCGATCTCCTGGCGGAGGGACGGCACGGTGACGGCTCGGAACTCCTGCCACCAGCCGGCCCCGTCCATGCGGGCCGACTCGTAGAGGGCTGGGTCGATCTTCGTCATGCCGGTCTGGAGGAGGACGATGCAGAAGCCGAGGAGGACCCAGATCCCGATGAGGCCGACGGCGGGTAGAGCGGTGTCGAAGTCGCCGAGCCAAGCGCGGGTGATCGAGCCGAAGCCGAGGGCGGTGAGGATCTGGTTCACGAGGCCGGGCAGGGCGAGGAGCCAGCCCCAGATGATTCCGGCTGCGACGAGGGGGATGACCTGGGGCAGGAAGAGGACCGTCCTCGCCACGGTTCCGAGCCGGAGGCCGACGGTTCGATGGATGACGCTCGCCACGACGAGGCCGAGCCCGACCGGGATGAAGCTGAAGAAGGCGACGAGGCGGAAGGCGTTGAAGATGGTCTGCAGGAGGTCGGGGTCGTCGAAGACGTTGATGTAGTTCGAGAGCCCGACGAAGGTCGCCGGGCCGATTCCGTTCCAGCGATAGAGGGAGTACCAGACGGTAAGGACGAAGGGCTGGAGGACGAAGACGGCGTAGGCGACGAGGGCCGGCAAGACGAAGAGCCAGCCGACGAAGGCCCCCCGGCGGCGGGCCCGGGTGAGGGCGAGCCGCCGGGGGGCGACGAGGGTCAGGATTCGGCCGCTGCTGATCACGCTCCCGACGACGGCGAGGGGCAGACGTCGGCGGATACGATCATCAGCGGGAGAGCTCTCGCTCGTACTCGGCCTGGACCGCCTTGAGGAGGCCGGCCGCATCCTGCTTGCCGCCGACGAGCTTCTGGAGCTCGGGTGTCCAGCCCTGGGCGAAGATCGAGCTCGTGGCGTTGGCGATGAAGTCCATGGCCGTGCCGGCCTTGCCGATGACGGCGCCCGCAGCGAGCGTCTCGTTCGTGACCGAGCCGGCCGGAACCGACGGCAGCGGGAGGTCCGCCGGGCCGCCCGGGTTCGAGCCACCGACGGTCACGTCGATCTGGCGCGCCGTCGGGTTCGTGGCGACCCAGTTGAAGAAGAAGGCCGCGCAGTCGGCGTGCTTTGCGTTGGCGGCGATGCCAAAGGTCAGCGGCGCCGACATGGCAGCGGGATCGCCACCGGCCTGCGCTGGGGGCATGAGGAAGAAGCCGACGTTGCCGGCCATGTTCTTGTCGTAGTTCGCGTTCTCCCAGTCACCGTTGAAGGTGAAGACGCCCTCGCCCTTCGTGAAGCGAGCGTTCGAGTCGGTGTACTCGATGGCGTTGATGTCAGGCGGGAAGTAGCCGTTCTTGATCCATTGCTCGAGGCGCTTGGCCGCCTCCAGGTTGGACGGGGTGTCGATCGTTGCCCCGGGCTTCTGGAAGATCCAATCGTTGATCGGGCCCGTGGGCCCCAGGGAGGCCATGAGGTTCTGGAGAGGGAAGGCGAGGCCCATGCCGCTCTTGGCGCTCCCCCATTCCATGATCGGCAGGAGGCCCGCCGCCTTCGCCTTGGCGAGGAGGGACTCGAACTCGTCGAGGGTCTTCGGCGGCTCGGTCATCCCGATCTGGGCGGCGAGCTGCTTGTTGTAGAAGATACCCGTCAGGCTGTAGTTCAGCCCCATGGCGTAGAGCGACCCCGAGCCTCGGGTCCCGTCGGGCGCGACCCGGTTCTGGTTCAGCTGCGGGACCGGCCAGTCGTTCCAGCCGAAGGCGGCGGCATACTCATCGAGGTTCTTGAGCAGGCCATCCTTGGCGAAGGAGACGAAGGTCGGCAGTCGAATGAGGTCGGGCGGGTTGTCACCGGACAGCACGCGCGGTGTCTCGTTGATGAGGTTTGTGAACTGGTCCTGCTTGATGTCCCAGGTCACGTTCGGGTACTGCTTCGTGAACTCCTCGGCGAGCTTGAAGGGGAGATCGAAGCCCGTCTCGAAGAAGGCGTTCAGGACGACGGGCTCGGTTCCGCAGCTGGGGGTTGTCGCGGTGGCGCTCGGCGACGGCGCGCTCGAGGGCGCGCTGCTGGCCGGTGCCGACGGTGCCGGAGTCGGGGTGGGCGTCGAGACGGCGCCCGGGGCCGCGCAGGCGGCGACCGCGAGGGCGGCGGCAACGAGGGTCGCGAGCCCCCGTCGCATCGTCTTCGGTCCGGCTTCTTGCCAGGTGAACGTTGGTGTCCGCATGTCCGATCCTCCTCTGAACGTGCCCGGTCAGTCACGCAGTGGCGATGCGCCGGTGCCGTACCGGGCAGGCCTCGCGGCTGAGCGACCGCCGGCTCGCCATCCGCAGCCGGCGACCTCACGACTCCAACTCGCTAGCGACGGCCCTCCTTCGGTGGTGCCGTGGTCGCGCGGACCACGAGCTCGGGAAGCAACCGGACGACCGGTGCTGGACTCGAACGGTGCTCGATCTCGGCGAGCAAGAGCTCGGCCCCGCGTCGACCGGACTCGAAGAGCTGCTGGCGGACCGTCGTGAGACCGACGTAGTCGGCCGCCTCGACGTCGTCGTAGCCGAGGACCGAGAGGTCATCGGGAACGTTCAGGCCGACCTCGTGGGCAGCAGCGATGACCCCGAGCGCCTGGGTGTCGCTGGCGGCGAAGATTGCCGTCGGTCGAGGCTCGGCGACGAGCATCCGACGGGCGAGGTCGCGGGCCTCGTACCGCCCGTGGGCGCCGTGGCCCACCCATTCCGGGCGCAGCTCGACGCCCTCGGCCGCCAGGGCCCTGCGGAGGCCGGCCTCGCGATCCTGGCTCGAGGTGAAGCCGAAGGGGCTCTCCGCCGCGTCGCCGATGAAGCCGATGCGACGATGGCCGAGCGCTAGGAGGTGGCGGCCGGCGATCTCTCCGCCCGCGACGTCGTCACCGACGACCCGCGGCATCGTTTCGACCGCGGGAACGTGGACGTCGACGAAGACGACCGGCACGGATGCTGCCTCCAGGGCGGCGGCTTGATCTGGCCGAGGGGGGAGCGAGACGACGAGGAGGCCGTCCGTTCGGTGGGGCTGGACGAGAGTCTCGAGATAGTGGTCGCGCCGTTGGGTCGACTCGACGTTGTAGATGACGAGGTCGTAGTCGCTGTCGGCGAGGACGCTCTCGATGCCCCGGAGTCGCTCAGCGGCTTGGGGGCGAGTGAGGAACGAGACGACGACTCCGATCGTCATCGTCCGGCCGAGGCTGAGCCGGCGGGCGGCCGGGCTGGGGCTGAAGCCGAGCTCGGCAACGACCGCCAGGACGCGGTCCCGGGTCTGTGGGCTGACGACGTTCTTGCCGCTCACGACCCGTGAGGCCGTGGCGACGCTCACCCCCGCCCGACGGGCGACGTCTCGGATCGTTACCGGCTTCTTCGGCATCGGTGCTCGCCCCTCTGTCTTCCGTCGCTTCGGCCGCGGTCGCTCGTTCTGCCGCCGTCGGGCGGGGCAGGCGGGGTGAATCCGGATCAGCCTCGCCAGACCTCGTTCGGCTCCCGTCCGGCCTCGTTCGGCTCTCGCCAACCTCGTCCGGCCTCCCCGGGAAATGTAACCGGTTACATGAGACCGGTTACATGACGATACCAGGACGCTTCTCCGTCGTCAAGACGTCAGCTTCGCCGCCCTGCCCGCCCCTCAGCCCGCCACGATCCACGTCCCGGCACGGCCGGCGAGCGCCGCCTCGAGGCGGTCCGGACTCGTGATGACGACCCCCTCGCCGCCCGCTTCCAGGAACTCGATCGCCGCCTCGATCTTCGGAGCCATCGAGCCCGGCGCGAAGTGGACCCCCTCGGCGAGGTACGCCTTCGCCTCGGCGAGGGTGAGCCGGTCGACCCAGCGCTGGTTCGGCCGGCCCCAGTCGAGGGCGACCCGTTCGACGGCCGTGCTAATGACGAAGAGGTCGGCGCCGAGGACCCGGGCGAGGAGGGAGGAGGCGAGGTCCTTGTCGATGACCGCCGCGACGCCGCGCCAGCCGCCGTCCGGATCGCGGACGACGGGGATCCCGCCGCCGCCGACGGTGACGACGACGAAGCCCCCCTCGACGAGGGCTCGAATGGCTGCCTCTTCGACGATCCGGAGCGGGCGGGGCGAGGCGACGACCCGCCGCCAGCCGCGGCCGGCGTCCTCGCGGACCACCCAGCCTTCCTCCTCCTGGCGCCGGCTGGCCTCCGCCTCGGTCATGAAGGAGCCGATCGGCTTCGACGGGGCGTCGAAGGCGGGGTCGTCGGGCGAGACCTCGACCTGGGTGACGATGGCGACCGCCCGGCGCTCGATGCCGCGGCGTCGAAAGTGCCGCTCCAGGTTCTGGGCGAGCTCGTAGCCGATGGAGCCCTGGGTCTCGGCGACGGCGACGTCGAAGGGGACCTCGTGGACCTCGTGGCGGGCGAGCTCGGAGCGGCGGAGGACGAAGCCGACCTGGGGGCCGTTGCCGTGCCCGATGGCGACCCGCCAGCCGCCCTCGACGACCGCGGCGATGTGGCCGGCCGTCTCCCCGATGGCCCGGTACTGCTCGGCTTCGGTGACGTGGCGGGGGTCGCGGATGAGGGAGTTGCCGCCGATGGCGACGACGAGGGTTCGCATGGCGTGCCTGCCTCGGGGCCGGCGACGGAGCCAGGGGTGCTGGCCGCGCCGCCGCGTCTGGGGGTTGGCTTCGTCGGTCGGGTCGCTCGCTACTCGGGCGCGGGGCCGCCGGTGGACCTGGGAAGGGTACGCCAGCCCGGGGCTCAGGTCGAGTCGGCGACGGCCTCCGGGCCGGCGGAATCCCCCTTCTCGGCCCTCGCTTCGTCGTCGAGCCAGGAGGCGAAGAGGTCGCCGGGTCGGACGAGGCGGACGCCCGGAGTTCCCTTGAGCCCCGGCTCGAAGCCCGACCGCGAGAAGAGGAGGAGTTCCGGCTCGTCGGTCGGACTGAGCGTTCGAATATCCCGCCGAAGGGCGGCGAGATCGGTCATCGTGGCGACGGATCGGCGCCACTTCGCGGAGCCCGCCACGACGACTCGATTGCCGGCGACCCCGACGACGTCGATGTCGCCCGCCGCCAACCAGTGGCGACCAACGGCTTGCAGGACGGGTAGGGTGCCGGCGCCGGCGAGGCGGCGAACGTACTGGGCAGCGACATCCTCGAAGACGCGACTCACGTGGGCATCGAAGGCCGTCGGCCAGAGGGTCTCGAGGACTCGAGGACCATGCCCGAGGAGGATGGCGCTCCGCCACGGATCGACGAGGGCGAAGTAGAAGCGCAGGTAGGGGTCGCGATGACGTACCGGCTCGTGCGAGGCCTCGGTTCTCCTGCCTGGAGCGGCGGCACCTGGGGTCAGCCGTCCGGAAGGTGGCCATATTCCCACCAGGTGAACGTTAGAGCGGTCGTTTCGGGCTCCGGGCCGCGACGGGGCCGCCCCGGCCGCCCTCGCCACGCTCGGTCACGCACGGCAGCGCCCGCCTCGGGGCCGCTCTTCACCGCCTCGCGCCTCGTTTGATGGCCAAACGCGCGTGTGGTGCGCGTATGGCCAGCGTGCGGGCGCCGAGGGCCCGTCGGTGGGGTCGTTGTCGGGATGATCGCGTTCGGCGATGGCTCGCTCGAGGCGCCGACAGGCGTTTTGGCCCCCCGCCGGCCCGCGTAACGTGCACGTGGTGAGCAAATGGCCAAGAACGAGCCGCGGGAAGCGGGCGGTCGCGGGCTGGGTGCCGCGCCGGCCCGCGTAACGTGCACGTGGTGAGCAAATGGCCAAGAACGAGCCGGCCGGGTGCCAGCCCGTCGGCCACGATGGTGCTGTGGGCAGAGCGTCCGGGGCCGTCGGCCCGGATCCGCGGTCGCGCCCAAGGCGTGGGGCGACGACGACCGCCGCCACGCCGACCGGATACCGTCGATTCGGGCCCGGGCTATCCCAGATCCTGCTCGGTCCGCTCCCGCTCGAGGGCGTAGCGAGCGAGGGCGACCCGGCCGTGGACCCCCAGCTTCTCCGAGAGATTCGTGATGTGGCGCCGGACCGTGTTGACGCTGATCCCCAGCTCGCGGGCGATGGCGGGTGCCGAGCGCCCGGCGCTCAGGAGGCGGAGGATCTCCCGTTCCCGCGGACTGAGACTCCCTCCGTGGCGGAGCCAGCGGAGCGAGTCGTCGAGGACCGCCCCCGCCACGGCCGAGTGGATGTAGCGCTCGCCTCGGGCGACGGCCCGGATCGCCGAGAGGAGCTCGGTCCGGCTGGCACCCTTGACGATGTACCCCGATGCCCCGGCGAGGAAGGCCTGGCGGACCGTTTCGCCGTCGCTGTGCATCGTCACGGCGACGGTCCGGATGCCCGGGAAGCGAACCGAGAGCCGGCGAAGGAACGGGATCCCGTCGAGCGGCCCGAGGGTGAGATCGACGAGGACGACCGCCGGGCTCGTGCGCTCGATGAGTTCGAAGGCGCTCTCTGGATCGGCAGCTTCGCCGACAATCTCGAGGCCGGGTTCTGTTTCGACGATGAGCCGGAGGCCCTCTCGAACGAGCGCGTGGTCCTCGACGAGAACGATCGTGATCGGCGACCCTCGCCGGCGGCTCGCGCCACGGGCGTCGTCGACGGTTCTCGGTTCGGTCAGATCCGTCATGCCGAGCCTGCCCTGAAGACCGGCTCCGCGGTTGGTTCGGGAGCGAGCGGAACGAGGAGCTCGACGGTCGTGCCGTGGCCCGGGGCCGAGTCGATGACGAGGCTGCCACCGAGGAGGACCGCCCGCTCCTGCATGCCGACGAGCCCGAGCCCACTCCCGGCAGCCGTCGCAACGTCGAACCCCTGCCCTTCGTCGACGACCCGAAGGCGAAGCCAGCGACCGACCATGTCGAGCCCGACCCGAGCCCGATCGACGCCGGCGTGGCGGGCGACGTTGCTGAGGGCCTCCTGAACGACCCGGTATGCCTCGGCGGTGGCAGCCGGATCGAGGCGCCGGTCGTCGACCTCCGGCGCGACGTCGAGATCGACCGTGATCCCTGCGTGCTCGGCCAGATCCTGCAGCGCGGCCACGAGACCGACCTGATCGAGCCGGGCTGGCCGCAGTCGGTTGGCGAGGCGACGCGTTTCGCCGAGGGCGTCGGCGGCGAGGCGTCGAGCCTCGGCGAGAACAGGCTCGTCTCGCGGCCTTGGCTTCGTGGCCTCGAGGCGAAGCAAGAGCGCCGTCAGCATCTGCCCGACGCCGTCGTGGAGCTCGCGGGCGATCCGGCGCCGCTCGTCCTCCTGGACGGTGAGCAGCCGGTCGCTTGCTCGACGAAAGAGGTCGACGTAGAGGTGGGCCGTCGCCGTCCGCCGATCCGCCATCCAGGCAACGAGACCGGCGATGACGAACATGAGCGGCCACTCGGCGTACTCCATCGGCTCGAGGGGAGCCCCGGCGCTCGTGATCGCGGCGTAGCCGGTGATGACGACGGCCCAGATGGCGACCCGGCGGAGGGTGGGCGTCAGCCCGAAGAGGAAGGCCTGGCCGACGAGGAGGACGAAGACGCAGTGGAAGAGGAAGTCGGGTGGCAGGATCCGGAAGGGGAGGAGGGCCACGAAGCCGACGCTGGCGAGGTCGAGGGCGAGCTGGGTGCGGCGGGGCTGGCGAAGCAGGCGATTGAGACGATCCTCGATCCCGGCGAGGGATGGCCGGGCATCTCGGCGGCTCGGCGGCCGAGGAGCGGCGGTGAGGGGCGGATTGGTCATATTCGACGACCGAGAATCACTGAATTCGAGTATAGGCAATCTTTCCCTTCGCCGAGAGAGTAGGGGAGGCTGGCGGAAGCCAGCGTGCGGACCGGTCGGCCCTTGCCCGAGCCCCGAGCGTGCCGATCCGGGTTCCGCGGGATGGGAGGTTCGCCGTGCGTGTCGTGCGTCTGCGTGTCGTCTCGATTCTCGTCTCAGGTGTCGTCGTCGCCGCCTGTTCGAGTGGTGGCGGGGCCGGAGCCTCGTCCGCTGCCAGTCCGACCCCCTCGAGCTCGATCTCGGCAACCCTCGCCGACTGGTCGATCACCCTCGACCCGCCGATCGGCAAGGCCGGCCAGATCACCTTCACGATCAAGAACAGCGGGGCGAACACCCACGAGTTCCTCGTCGTCAAGACCGACACCCCCGCCGACAAGCTCCCCGTCGAGAACGGCAAGGTCCCTGAGGAGCAGCTGACGATCGTCGACGAGGCTGAGGACATCGAGTCCGGCAAGGACGCCACCCTCACCATCGACAACCTCGAGCCCGGCCACTACGCGATCATCTGCAACATCGAGGAACACTACGGGAAGGGGATGCACGCCGACTTCACGGTCGCCGGCTGACCGACTTCCGAGGGCTTCCGCCCCGGTCTCGCCGAGCAGGCCTTTTTCGATCACGACGATGCGTTCCCCGAACGCCCGCCGTCATCTCATCATCGCCGGGGCGATCTGGGTCGTCGTCTCGATCCTGGGGATCGCCGCTGTCCTCGCCGTCGGTCGCATCCTGCCGATCGTCGCCTCGAAGGAGGCGGTGATCGTCGATGGGGCCTTCGTCCTCCTGACGGCGGTCTCGGTCCCGGTCCTTGCCCTCGTCGTCGTCGGCCTCGTCTATTCAGCCATCCGGTTCCGGGCCCGCGACGACGACCCGGCCGACGGCCCGCCGGTCCACGGCCATCGGCCTTTCGAGATCGGGTGGGTCGTCGTGACCCTCGGCCTCGTCGGCTTCCTCGCTCTGTACGGATCCCTCGGGCTGGTCGAGATCCGAGGCGGGGAGCGCCACGATCTGCGGGTCCAGGTCACGGGGCTCCAGTGGCAGTGGCGGTTCGAATACCCCGACCTCGGGATCACGGCCAAGGAGCTCGTCCTCCCGGTCGGGGAGCGAGCCCTGGTGACGATCACCTCGAGGGACGTCATCCACTCCTTCTCGGTCCCCGCCTTCGGGGTGAAGATGGACGCCGTCCCCGGGCGGACAACGACGATCTCGGTCACCCCGACCGAGATCGGCGGCTACGGCGTCCAGTGTTTCGAACTCTGCGGCCTCGGCCACACGCGCATGACGGCGAACGTGACCGTCCTTTCGGCGGCCGACTTCCAGGCCTGGGTCGAATCCCAACGCCAGGCGGCGAAGCCGTGACAGGGAGCGAACGATGGAGGCAGTGAGCGTTCGGACGGTGGCGGCCCCGGGTCTCCCGCGGGCCTTCCTCGGCGCCCTTCTCGGGATCGTCGTCGGTTTCGTCCCGCCAGGGCTGGCGGCCGCCGCCGGCCTCGTCGTGACGCCAGCCCACCTCCTCCTCTTCGGCTACCTCGGTGGCCTCGTCGGATGGCTGGCCGGGATCGGTGCCTTCCGCTTCTGGCTCGCCTGGGCCCTCGGCCGGCCGATCGACCCGGCCGAGGAGCACGCCGCCCACGGTCGGCCGGGCGACCGGTCGCGCTACTTCAGGTTCACGACCGACCACAAGGTCATCGGCCTCCAGTACCTGACGACGTTCCCCGTCCTCCTGTTCATCGCTGGCGGCTTCGCCATGCTCCTGCGCCTCGAGCTCGCCGAGCCGGGCCAGCAGTTCCTCGATCGCGACACCTACAACACGATCATGAGTACCCACGGGACGCTCATGATCTTCGTCGCCCTCAACGCCATCGTCGGCGGTCTCGGCAACTACCTCGTGCCGCTCATGATCGGGGCCCGCGACATGGCCTTCCCGAAGCTGAACGCCCTCAGCTACTGGCTCGTCCCGCCGGCCCTCCTCGTCATCCTCCTCAACCCGCTCCTTGGCGGCTACGACACCGGCTGGACGGCCTACCCGCCCTTGAGCGAGCGAGCGAACCTCGGCGAACAAGCCTTCATCAGTGCCTTCGTCACCCTCGGCGTCAGCTCGATCCTGAGCGCGGTGAACTTCCTCGTCACCGTCGCCGGCCTGCGGGCGCCCGGCATGACCCGTTCGCGGCTCCCGATCTTCGTCTGGTCGCTCGTCGTCACGGCGACGATCGCCCTCCTCGCCACGTCGGTCGTGGCGGCCGGGCTGACGATGGTCCTCTTCGACCGTCTCCTCGGGACGAGCTTCTTCGCCCCGGCCGGAGGCGGCGATCCGATCCTGTACCAGCACGTCTTCTGGTTCTATTCGCACCCGGCTGTCTACATCATGGCCGTGCCGGCCTTCGGGGCGATCCTCGAGGTCACACCGGTCTTCGCCCGCAAGCCGCTCTTCGCCTACCCCCTCGCCGTGGCCTCGTTCATCGCCATTGGGATCCTGAGCTTCATGGTCTGGGCTCACCACATGTTCGTGAGCGGGATGGCCGACTTCCTCCACATCCCGATCATGGTGACGACCGAGCTCATCTCGGTCCCGACGGGGATCGTCTTCCTCTCGGCGCTGGGGACGATCTGGCTCGGCCGGATCCGGTTCGCGGCCCCGATGCTCTGGGTCTTCGGCTTCCTGTGGTGCTTCCTCATCGGCGGCGTCACCGGCGTCTACCTCGCCGACGTGCCGACGAACATCTACCTCACCGACACCTACTTCGTCGTCGCCCACTTCCACTACACGATCGTCGGCGGGATGATCTTCGGCCTCTTCGCCGGCATCTACTACTGGTTCCCGAAGCTGACCGGGCGCCGCTTCCCGGAGGCTTGGGCGAAGGCGCACTTCTGGCTCTTCTTCATCGCCTTCAACGCCACCTTCCTGCCGATGTTCGCGGCCGGGATCGAAGGGATGCGCCGTCGGGTCGCCGACTACCCGCCGGAGCTGGGGCCGCTCAACCTCTGGGTGAGCGCGAGTGCCTTCGTCATCGCCGTCTCGATGATCGTCTTCGCCGTCGGTGTCGTCCGGGCCCTCCGGGTCGGGGTCGTCGCCGAGGCGAATCCGTGGCGGGCACGAACGCTCGAATGGCAGGTCGGTTCGCCGCCTCCGGTCGAGAACTTCGAGCGGCCGCCGGTCGTCGCGGGTGGGCCGTACGACTACGGGGCGCCGCTCCCCGGCCCGTCGGTGGCGGCGCCCGGGGTGCTCGGAGCGCGACGATGAGCGGCGCCGACACGGTTGTCGCGGCCGGGGCAGGGTCCGGTTCGGGCCACCCCGAACCGGGTGCCCACGGCGCCGGGGCCGAGGCGGCGGGCGTGCTCGCGGCGCGGGCGGAGCGGTGGCGACTCCTCCTCGGTGTTCGGCTCTTCATCCTCTCCGAAGTCATGCTCTTCGGCGCCCTCTTCGCCGCCTATTTCGTCCTCCGGGCGGAGGCGCCGAGCTGGCCGCCCCTTTCCTCCATCCATCGGCCGGAGCTCGGGCTCGTCGCCCTAAACACGCTCATCCTCCTCTCGAGCAGTGGGACGATGCAGTGGGCCGTGCTCCGTGCCCGGGCGGACGACCGGCGAGGGCTCGTTCGGGCGCTCCTGGGCACCCTCGGGCTCGGCGCGGTCTTCCTCGTCATCCAGGCCTGGGAGTTCGCCCACAACGGCTTCGGTCTCGCCGACGGGGTCTTCGGGAGCACGTTCTACACGCTGACCGGGTTCCACGGTGCGCACGTCTCGGGCGGGCTCGTCGCCATCGCCGTCGTCTTGAACCGGGCGCGGCTCGGGCTCGTGGACGGGGCCCACGACACCGCGGTCGAGGCGGTCAGTTACTACTGGCACTTCGTCGACCTCGTCTGGCTCACCCTCTTCTTGACGCTCTACGTCCTCTGAGGGGGCTCCGCGAGCCGCAGGGGTATCCGCGAGGGGCTCCACGGGGGCGCCGCGGACGGGGCGGCCGGCGGCTCACGCCTTCGTCCTCTGAGGCGTTCCGCGAGCAGCACGTGGGTGCCCCAGAGGGGGTGCGGCGCGCACGAATCAGTGGGATCGCGGCCGGCGGGATCCCGGCCGGCGAGGTGGCCTGCGTGGGTGCGGCCGGTGGCGCTGGCGGCCGGTGGCGCTGGCGGCCGGTGGCGCGAGCGGGACCCCTCGTACCGTGCACCTGGCGTGCGAGTGACAACGGTCGGGCGGGGGTGGGGCCGCGGCGGGTCGGGCCGATGGCCGTCGGCTCGGCAGGGGCAGGGCGAAGCAGGCCCCTCGGGGACGATCGGTGGACGCTGGTGCGGACGACGTCGCTCTCAGCGTTCCGGATCGTCGGCGGCCCTCGAGGGGGCCTCGACCGGCCCGACGTGCGCCTTCTCGCGAACGACGAGGACCGAGGTCGGGGCGTGGACGAGGACCCGCCGGGCGACGCTGCCGAGGAGGAGTCGCGCGAGACCAGTGTGGCCGCGGGTGCCGAGGACGATGAGATCGATCGGGTGGGCCTTGGCGTAGGCGACGATCTCTTCGGCCGGGTTCCCCTCGCGAACCTCGATGAGGACCTTGTAGCCGGCGTCGTGGAGCTCGTCGGCGACGGCGCGAGCGATGTCCTCGTGCTGACGCCGGGCTTCGTCGACGGAGGCGTTGTACGACTCGAGGACCTCGTCGTAGACGCCGGGGGCGACCCCGGCGCTCCAAGGGATGGCGACGTCGGCGACGGAGATGACGGTGACCGGCACGTCCCGGAAGATCGGCCACTCCCGAAGGACGAGGGCGGCGTGGTCGGCGGACTCGGAGCCGTCGTGGGCGAGGAGAATCGAGCGAACTCGCCCGTTCCGGGCGACGAGGACGGGGCACGGCGCGTGGTCGACGACCTCGGCCGAGACCGAGCCGAGGAGCATCGTCTCGAGGGTCCCGTGCCCCCGGTTGCCGACGACGATGAGGTCGGCCCCGAAGTCACGGGCCTCGTCGACGATGGCGCTCGCCGGGCGGCCCCGAAGGAGGATCGGCTCGACGACGAGATCGGCCCGCTCGAGGTCGCGGGCGGCGGCCTCGAGGGCGTCCCAGAGGTGTCGAACGAGGGTCTCTTCCACCGGCAGCAGCGGGCCCTCGGTCGAGGCCGTTCGCCATGGAAGGCCGAGCAGGTGAACCGAGGGCTCGAGGGCGGCCGCGACCCGGATCGTGGAGCCCGAGGGCCACGGCAGGACGCCGACGAGCTGGCGGGCTCGATCGGCGGGAGCCGAGCCGTCGATGGCGAGCAGGACACGCATCGGACGACCTCCTTTGTGTCATCCTCGCCCTGGTGTCAAGGGCCGTCACGGGCCGAGGGTCCCGAAGCGCGGGCCGAGGGTCCCGAAGCCGGAGCCGACCGTCCTTAGGCGCGGCCGGCCAGGGCAGCGAGGAGCGCCCGAAGGGTCGGTGTCCGACCGAGCCCCAGGGCCGCTCCCACCTGGGCTGCGACCGGGGGCTCGAGCCCCGTCGAGGCGAGGGTGGCCGCCTGCTCCGAAGCGAAGACCTCGTCCGGCGTTCCATCGAGGACGACCTCGCCGGCTCGCATGACGACGACCCGCTCGAAGTGCTCGGCGGCGAACTCCATGTCGTGGGTGATGGCGACGACCGTCCGCCCAGCCGCAGCGAGGCCGTCGACGATCGATCCGATCCGGGCGATCCCAGGACCGTCCTGGCCCGTCGTCGGCTCGTCGAGGACGAGGACGGCGGGGTCCTTGGCGAGGACGCTGGCGAGGGCGACGAGCTTCCGCTCCGATAGCCCCAGGTCGTACGGGTTCATCGCCCGCCGCTCGGCGAGGCCGGTCGCCTCGAGGGCCGCCTCGACGAGGCGCTCGATGGCGGGCGGCGGGAGGCGGAGGTTCGTCGGCCCGAAGCGGAGCTCCCGCTCGACGGTCCGGTTGAAGAGCTGATCGTCGGGGTCCTGGAAGACGAAGCCGATGGTCCGGGCGAGCTCGAAGACGGGACGGCAGCCGACCGCCGTGCCGCCGATCCGAACCTCCCCGGCGTCGGGCCGCAGGAGCCCGTTCAGGTGCTTGACGAGGGTCGTCTTGCCGGAGCCGTTCTGGCCGACGATGGCGACGCGCTGCCCGGGCGGGATCGTGAGCGAGACGCCTCGGACGGCGTCGACGCCGCCCGGGTAGCGATGAACGAGGCCGTCGATCTCGACGGCGGTCGGCGGGTGGTCGCGGACGGGCTCCCATGCCACGGGCGGACCCGCGGTCGCCTCGGGAACGCTCGATCGGAGCTCGTCGACCCCTCCGGGGGCAAGAAGGCGGTCGCGAAGGCCGGCCGCGAGCACGTCCGGGTCGTCGGTTCGGGCCGACGGCGCTCCGGCGAGTCCGGCGAGCTCGGCGAGGACGACGGCGGTCGGGCTGCGAAGCCCAAGGCGGCCCGTCACCGCCGAGCCCAAAACGGCGGTCGGTCGATCCACGGCGATCGCTCGGCCGCCTTCGAGGAGGAGACAGCGACCTGTTCGGAGGAGGACGCGGACGGCGTGCTCGGCGACGAGGACGGCGATCCCGCGATGGGCCTCCTCCTCGAGGAGTTCGGCAACCGTCGCCGTCGCGACGGGGTCGAGCTGGGCCGTCGGCTCGTCGAGGACGAGGACGTCGCTGCCCATGACGAGGACGCTGGCGATGGCGACCCGCTGCTGTTCGCCACCCGAGAGGTGGTAGGGAAAGCGATCGGCGAGGTGGTCGATGGCGAGGTCGGCCATGACCCGCTCGATCCGGGCGTCCATCTCGGTCCGAGGGAGCCCGATGTTCTCGAGACCGAAGGCGAGTTCTTCGCGGACCGTGAACTTCGTCGCCGAGATCTGGTTGTGGGGACTGGAGAAGACGATCCCGACGCGGTGGCGACGCCGGGCGGGGTCGGTGCCGAGGACGGGCTCGCCATCGACGGTCACCGACCCGTCGACGCGGGCCCGGATGATCCTCGGGATGAGTCCAGCCGCCGCGAGGGTGAGGGTCGACTTGCCAGCTCCGTTCCGACCGGCGACGCCGACGAGCTCGCCCGCGGCAACGTGGAGGTGGAGGCCCGACAGGGCGTCGGTGCCGCGGCCGTAATAGCGGACGGTGAGGCCGTCGACGGCGAGGCCGGCGCCGGATGGAGTCAGCCGCTCGGCAGCAGCGGCGGCTCGGCGGGGCGCAGGCCACGGCCGGGGCGCCGGCGTTCGTTCGGGTTCGGGCGTCATCCTGCCGAGACGATGCCGCCGGCCCGGAGCGCCAGGTAAGCGACAAGGAGGACGAAGGCGAGGCCAGTCGCCCGCCCGAGCCAGCGATCCGTGCGGTCCTCGGTGAGGACGCGGTACGCCGTCCGCTCGTGGGCCGCCCCGAAGGCTCGCGCCTCGAGGGCGAGGGCGCGCTCCCGGACGTCGATGAGGGAGCCGATGACGAGGGGTCCGACGAGAGGGACGATGGCCCGGGCACGGACGAGCGCCGAGCCGGACGTCGGAAGCCCGCGGGCCTGCTGGGCGTCGAGGATGCGGGCAGCCTTGTCGAGCATGCGGGGCACCGTCTGGATGGTGGCGAGGACGACGAAGGCGAGCTTCGGACTCGCGCCTCGCTCGATGAGGGCCTCCATGAGGTCGTCCGGTCGGGTCGTCGTCAGGAAGGCGAGGGTGACGGCGATGGCGGCGACGACTCGCCCGGCCGTCGGTGCGGCGAGCTCGAGACCCTCCCGGGTCAGATTGAAGGGGCCGATGACGAGGAGGACATCCCGGGCGCCGGGCAGGAAGAAGCCGTTGACGAGGACGATCGAAGCGACGATCGGGAGCGTTCCCCAGAAGACGAGCCGGAGGTAGCGGCGGCCGAGGCCCGTGGCGAGGCCGAGACCGAGGGCGCCGAACATGAGGATCGGCAGGACGGTGAGGGGCAAGAGGAACGGCGCGACGACCGCCCAGAGGACGGCCAGGAGCTTCGGCCAGGGGTGGCGGCGATGGAGCCAGCCCGATCCGGGGACGTAGAAGCTCGTCACCGAGTCCTGCTCGGCTCCGGTTCCGGATGCGGTTCCGGGCGCGGGGAGGGCCGGACGGGCGGTCGGCGGGCTCCGAAGCGGTCCGACCGGCGCTGGTCGTCCGTCCGTCGCCCGCCGACCATCCGACCGACGCTCAGACTGACCGCTCCCCCTGCGGGAAGATCGTCTTTACCGTCGCCGGGACGGCGAGCAGGATGACGTTGGCGACGAGGTACGTGACGAGCTTGTCGAGAGGATCGGAGACGATGCCCTGGGCGAAGGTCGCGGCGAGGGCGTTGTCGAGGACGCCCCGGAAGAAGGCGACGAGGGCGTCCGTTCCGCCGCCCGTCACCCCGGTAAAGAGGAGATAGGCGATGGGGGCCGAGACGATCGCTGCCACGACGCCGGTCACGATGCCAGCCACGGCCACCCAGACCCAGCCCTGGGTGCCACGCCGGGGCGAGAAGATGCCCCGGAGGCCGAAGAGCCCGGCCAGGAGGCCGATGACGCCGGCGGTGATGGCGAAGGGGATGATCGTGTTCGGGCCGATGGTGAGGCCCCAGATGACATTCGCCAGGATCCCGGTCGCCGCTCCGGCGAGGGGACCGGCGAGGACCCCGACGATGACGGTGCCGATCGAGTCGAGATAGATCGGCAGCCGGATGACGTTCTGGACGGTGTTCCCGACGGCGATGTTGATGGCGATGGCGACCGCCATGAGGACGAGGGTCGGGGTCGTGAACTGGGCGAGGCTCCAGGGTGACGTGCGTTCCATCCGTCGATCCTCCTTCCTTCGAGCGGCTCTCGGGCGGCCGCTCATCCCTCCACCGAATAGGGTGCCACGACGGAGCTCGTTTCGCTACCCGCCTCCGCGATCGCTCTCGTCGGCGCCCGGGTCCGGGCGACCGCCGACCCGGCGGGCGAGGTCGCCGACCCGCTCGACGAACCGTTCGAGGAAGGCGACCGCGTCCACGTCGACGGCCACGTCGAGGTTCGGCTGCCGACCCCAGACCCGTCGCCAGTCGGCGACGGTCTCGCCCGTGGTCAGGGTGCCGCCGAGCTCGACGTCGACGGCGAGGGCCTCGGTCCGGACGAGCCTCGGGTCGAGGGCGGCGGCGACGGCGAGGGGATCGTGGACGAAGGCGCCGTAGAAACCGTCGTAGCGGCTGTGGAACTCCATGTAGAAGCGGAGGGCATCGGCGAGGTAGCGGACGACGGGGTTCGAGGCGACCGAGGCGTCCGGGCGACCGGCGGCGGCATTCGCGGCGGCGAGCGCTTCGTCGGGGCAACTGCCGGCCCGTCGGGCGAGGGCCACGAGGTGGTCGGGGACGAGCTTCGCCCGCTCGGTGACGTCGAGCCCGAGGGCGACCGGCCGCGGGACGCCGTCACGCTCGGCCGCCGCGGCCCAGGCGGCGAAGACGACCTTCGCGGCCTCCGGGTCGGAGGCGATGTTCCACTCCGTCGTCGGGGCGGTGTTCCCCGGGACCCGATAGGCGCCGCCCATGAGGACGTAGCGCCGCAAGAGGCGCGGCAGGTCCGGCTCCCGGAGGACGGCGACGGCGAGGTTCGTCAGCGGCCCCAGGGTGACGAGGGTGAGCTCGCCTGGACGGCGGCGCGCCTCCGCGATGAGGAGGTCAACGGCGTGGCGGTCGCTCAAGGGGCGGCTCGGGGGCGGCAGCTCGGCGTAGCCGATCCCCCGCGGCCCGTGCGTCTCGGGGGTCGTCCGGAGAGGGCGGACGAGGGGCGTCTCGCGGCCAAGGGCGACCTCGACGTCGGCCCGACCGGCGAGCTCGAGGACCGCGCGCGTGTTCGTCGCCACCTGGCGGGCGTCGACGTTGCCGGCGACGCAGGTCACGGCGACGAGGTCGACCTCGGGCGAGGCGCAGGCGTAGAGGAGGGCGAGGCTGTCGTCGATGCCGGTGTCGACGTCGAGGAGGAGGGCTGTTCGAGGCGCCATGGTGCCGGTATCGTAGTCGAGGTGGGGGGCGTCGAATGACCGGCCGACGAGGATGAGGAGGGAGGACGAGCGACGGACGCCTCCGCGCTTTCGGGAGAGCTGACCCTCGTCGCGGACCGCGGGGCGCGGCCGACGGCCCACTTGCCGTGGCGGCAGCTCCTCGCCATCTCCGTCTACTGGTTCGGGATCAACGCCATCTGGGGCGGCTACGAGATCTTCGGTCAGCAGCGGGTCGAGGAGCTCGTCGGGACCGGGTCCCGGGGGACGGCCTCGGGGAACATCGAGCTCCTCGCTGCCCTCGTCGCCATCCTCGTCCAGCCGACGGTCGGGACCTTGAGCGACTACACCGTTTCCCGCTGGGGTCGTCGGAAACCGTACATCTTCGTCGGCGCCCTCCTCGACCTCGGCTTCATCGTCGCCATCGCCACCTCCCAGACGATCCTCGCCCTGACCGTCTTTCTCCTCCTTCTCCAGTTCTCGTCGAACCTCGCCCAGGGACCCTTCCAGGGCAACGTCCCCGACCTCGTCCCCGAGCGCCAGGTCGGGATCGCCAGCGGCCTCATGGGCTTGATGCGGACGCTCGGGGTCATCGGCGGCGCCGCCCTCGTTTCGACCGGAGCGGCGACCGGCGACTACGCAACCCCCTTCGTCGGCGTCGGCGTCATCGAGCTCGCCCTCGCCCTCCTCACCGTTGCCTTCGTCCGCGAGGGTCGAGCGCCGAGGGTCCGCGGAAGCCGGCCGTGGCTCGCCGTCGCCCTCGAGGCCTGGGGTCTCGATGCCCTCCGGGAGCGAGCCTTTCTCTTCATGACGGCGACCCGGCTCCTCTTCCTCATGGGGCCGGCGGTCTTCGTCAACGTCAGCCTCTACTACGTCCGCGACTCCCTCGATCAGTCCGGTCCGGCCCTTGCTGGCTGGCTCACCCTCGGCTCGGCCCTCCTCGCCATCGGCGCGGCCGCAGGAACGCTCCCCGGCGCTGCGATCTCGAACCGGATCGGGCGGAAGGCGGTCATCTGGGCCTCGGCGGCCATCTCGGGGCTGGCGATCCTCGGGATCGCCTGGGCCCCGACCCCCGAGCTCGCCATGCCAGCCGTCCTCCTCATGGGGATCGGGTCGGGGGCCTACCTCGCCGTCGACTGGGCGCTCATGACGGCCTGCATCCCCCGGATCGCCGCCGGCCGCTACATGGGCCTCGCCAACATCGCCAACTCGATCTCGGGTCCGCTGGCGATCTTCATCACCGGCCGCATCCTCGACGAGGTGACCCGGAGCGCCGGCCTCGACGCCGGGCCGCGGGTCGCCATCGCGACGGGCGTGCTCTTCCTCGCCGCCGGATCCGTCCTCCTCGTCCGGGTCCGGCCGCCGCGGCGGGACGAGGGCGGGCTCGAGATGGCGGGCGCGACCGAAGGACCGGCCTGACCGACACCGATCGTGGGACGGCCGGTGTCCCATCCTGTAGACTCGGCCACCGTGATCGCGATCGAGTCGCCGACCCAGCCGAGCCGTCGGGCGCCCGTCCCCCTCGACCCCCCGGCCACGATCGGCATCCTCGGCGGCGGCCAGCTCGGGCGGATGCTTGGTCTCGCCGCCCGGGCGATGGGCTACCGGATCCGGGTCCTCGACCCCGACCCCCGCTGCCCGGCCGCGGTTGTCGCCGACGAGGTCGTCGTTGGTGCCTACGACGACGTGGCCGCCGCCCTCCGTCTCGCCGCCGGCAGCGACGTCGTCACCTACGAGCTTGAGCACGTCGATGCCGGGCTCGTCGAGGTCGTCGCCGCCCGGGTTCCCGTCCGCCCGGGGCTCGAGGTGCTGCGGGCGAGCCAGGATCGCCTCGCCGAGCGACGGCTCCTCGACGAGCTCGCCATCCCGGTCGCGCCGTGGCGGTCGGTCCGGAGCGAGGCCGAGCTCCAGGCGGCGGCGCTGGAGCTTGGGTTCCCCGACCGCCCGCTTCGCCTCAAGGCTCCCTTCGGTGGCTACGACGGTCGGAGTCAGATCCGGCTCGCCGCGCCGGACGAGCTGGGGACGGCCCTTGACCGTCTCGGCCGACCTGCCGGCGGCACCCTCCTCCTCGAGGTCGAGCTCGACTTCACCGCCGAGCTGTCCGTCGTCGTCGCCCGAGGCGCCGACGGGCGGATCGTTTCCTTTCCGCCGACCCGAAACCGCCACGCCGACGGGATCCTTATCGAGTCGAGCGTTCCCGCCGAGCTCCCGTCGGCGGTGGAGGACGCGGCCCGGGCGTTTGCCGTCCGCCTCGCCGAGGCGCTCGGACTCGTCGGCCTTCTGACGGTGGAGTGCTTCGCCCTGGCCGACGGCCGGGTCCTCGTGAACGAGCTCGCGCCACGGGTCCACAACAGCGGCCACTGGACGATCGAAGGAGCGGCGACGAGCCAGTTCGAGCAGCACGTCCGGGCCATCTGCGGCCTCCCCCTCGGCGATGCCTCGGCCCGCGGCCCGGCGGCGATGGTGAATCTCCTCGGGACGGGGCCGCGGCGGCCGGCACGCCTCGGGGGTGTCGACGCGGCCCTCGCCGACCCGCTCGTTCATCTCCACCTCTACGACAAGGCCGAGGTCTTCGAGCGACGGAAGATGGGCCACCTCACCGTCGTCGGGCCGTCGACGGCCGAGGAGGCCCTCGAGCGCGCCCGACGAGCCCTGGCTCGCCTCCACTGGCTCTGAGGGGTCGCCGTTCGGAGCGTGCGGCTGCCGTTCGGAGCGTGGGGTCGACGTTCGGAGCGTGCGGCCGCCGTCCGGAGCGTGCGGCCGCCGTCCGGCCGCCGTTCGCGTGCGGCTGCCGTTGGGGTGCGGCCGTTGGTCGGAGGGTGCGGCCGGTGGCCCTCCGCCGGCGGCGAGCTGGCGGCCGTTCGATTGACCGGAGCGGGCCGCTTGGTCGGCTGGCCGGAGCGCGCCGCTTCAGGCAGAATCGGGGGCGCCGGTGGAGCGAGCAACCCTCCATCCCGTCCTTCGTCCCGTCGCTCGATCCCGGTCGTCGAGGGAACCTGCCCCAGCCGACCGTCCGACCACCCGACCATTCGACCACCCGATCGTCTACGGAACCGCCGACAGAGAGGAGCCCGAGGCCCCATGACCAGCCAGCCCCACCGTGTCACCGTCATCCCCGGCGACGGCGTCGGACCCGAGATCGTCCGCGCCGCCCAGCGGATCATCGCCGCGGCCGGCGTCCCCATCGAGTGGGAGGAGGCAGAGGCGGGGGCGGCCGTCTTCCGGCGGGGCGACACCTCGGGCGTGCCCCGCGAGACGCGAGAGTCCATCGAGCGGACCCGGGTCGTCCTCAAGGGCCCGCTCGAGACGCCGGTCGGCTTCGGGGAGAAGAGCGCCAACGTCACCCTCCGCAAGCTCTTCGAGACCTACGCCAACGTCCGGCCGGCCCGCGAGCTGCCCGGCGTCCCGACCCGCTACGCCGGGGAGGGGATCGACCTCGTCGTCGTCCGGGAGAACATCGAGGACCTCTACGCCGGCATCGAGCACATGCAGACGGCCGACGTCGGCCAGTGCCTGAAGATCATCAGCCGCAAGGGGAGCGAGAAGGTCATCCGCTACGCCTTCGAACTCGCCCGCCGCGAGGGCCGGACGAAGGTGACCTGCGCCACGAAGGCGAACATCATGAAGCTCACCGAGGGGCTCTTCAAGCGGGTCTTCGAGGAGGTCGCCACGGAATACGCCGCCGACGGGATCGCCGCCGAGCACCTCATCATCGACAACGTCGCCCACCAGCTGGCGAAGAACCCGGCCCAGTTCGACGTCATCGTCACCACGAACCTGAACGGCGACATCATCAGCGACCTCGCCTCGGGCCTCGTCGGCGGGCTCGGCTTCGCGCCCTCGGGCAACTACGGCGACGGGATCGCCATCTTCGAGGCGGTCCACGGCTCGGCCCCGAAGTACGCCGGCAAGGACGTCATCAACCCGACGGCGATGTTCCTCTCGGCGGTCATGATGCTCCACTACATCGGCGAAGGGGAGGCGGCCGACCGGATCGAGGACGCCGTTCTCGTCACCCTCGAGGAGGGCCGGGCGGTCACCCAGGATCTCCTCCGCCAGATGGGGGGCGATGTCGAGGAGGCGGCCTCCACCTCGGGCTTCACCGATGCCGTCATCGCCAATCTCGGGCGGCGTCCGACCCGGGTCCCGGCCCGCGCCCGACGCCGACCGGCCGAGCCGCCGACGCCGCTCCCGCGCTGGACCTACGGGCCGGAGCGCTATACGGCCATCCGGAGCGAGCTCGTCGGGGTCGACATCTTCATCGAGAGCGACGAGACGCCGGAGGTTCTCGGGCCGAAGCTCGAGGCGCTCGCCGGCGATGGGATCCGCCTGAAGTTCGTCTCGAGCCGGGGGACCGTCGCCTACCCGCCGTCCGGCGCGTCTCCCGATCACGTCCGCCACTACCGCTGCCGCTTCGTCGCCGCCGACGGGGTCGCCGAGCTGAGCGACGAAGCGATCCGCCGGCTCCTCGACCGGGTGGCGGCCGTCTACCCGGG
>JBHORA010000134.1:0-10737 GCA_042408535.1 Chloroflexota bacterium
GGCATGAGCACGGTCCGCATTCCCCCCGTTCTCCGCTCGGCGACGGGCGGCGCGAAGCAGGTCGAGGTCGCCGGAGCGACGGTCGGCGAAGCCCTCGAGGCCCTCGTCGGCGCCTACCCGGCCCTCCGCGCCCAGCTCTTCGGTCCCGACGGGCAGCTGAACCGCTTCGTCAATGTCTACGTCAACGACACCGACGTTCGGCATCTCGAGGACACGGCGACCCCGATCGGCGAGCGGGACACGATCGTCATCCTGCCGGCCATGGCCGGCGGGAGCTGAAGCGGGTCTGGGGCGGAGTCGAAGGCGGAGCAGGGCGAAAACGGCGGCGCCGACAGCCGGGTGACCGCTACAGGGCCGCCCGGAGGATGCCGGAGATTTCGGCGTCGGTGAGGACGATCGGGTTCGTCCGCATGCTCGAGCCCCGGGAGCGCTCGACGATCCAGTCGATGTCCGTCTCTCTCAGGCCAACATCCCGGAGGCGTGGCAGGCGAAGGCGCTTCGCCCACTCGGCGAGGAGGTCCGGGAGGGCGGCCCGGGCCGCAGCGTCCTCGAGGGCGGGTTCGTCGAGGAGGAGGCGGGCGACTCGGGCGTAGCGGCGGAGGGCCGGCGACGTCGGGGCCCGTTCGGCGAGGGCGCGCAGGTTCGCCCGGGTCGCCTCGGCGAGGAGGATCCCGCAGCCGATCCCGTGGCCGACGCCGGTCAGCGCCCCGAGGGGGGCGACGATCCCGTGGACGGCGCCAAGTCCCGCCTGGGCGAGGCAGATCCCCGAGGCGAGGGCGGCGAAGGCCATTCGTTCTCGAAACGGGCCCGTGTCGGCGGGCGAGGTGCCCCCGGTCAGCACCGCGGCGTGCCAGGCGAGGAGGCTGTCCCGGGCCGCCTCGAGTCCGGCGAGGGCGAGGCCGTCGGTGAAGGCGCCGGCGCCCGTCGAAACGTAGGACTCGATGAGCTGGGTGCAGGCGTCCATGCCGTTGCCGGCGATCGTCTCCGGTGGCAACCCGAGGAGGAGGTCGGGATCGACGACGGCGAGTCGGGCGACGAGGCGCTCATCTCGGAAGGAGCGCTTGAAGCCCTCGGGGCCGGGCCGGGTGATGACGGCGTTCCGCGTCGCCTCGGAGCCCGTGCCGGCGGTCGTCGGGACGGCGACGAAGGGGACCGTCGGACCGCTGTAGGGGACGCCGCGGCCGACACCCTCGAGGTGGTCGAGGATGGAGGTCTCCGTCCGCAGGAGGCCAGCGATCGCCTTCGCCGCGTCGAGGGTGCTTCCGCCGCCGATCCCGACAACGACCTCGATGGCGGCGCCCCGGAAGCGGGCGACGGCCCCGTCGACCAGCTCCGGCGTTGGCTCGCCCTCGACGGCGATCCGTTCGACCTCCACGCCGAGTTCGGCGAGGCGTTCGAGGAGGCGCCCGAGGCGGCCGCTCGCCTCCAGGGAACGGCGGCCGGTCACGAGGAGAGCCCGGCGGCCGACCTCGGCGATCCGCTCGGGGAGGAGGTCAAAGCGGCCGCGACCGAACTCGATGGTCGGCAGCCGGCCGACCCGAAAGGCGCCGGTGTCCCATCGGACGAGGGGCGCCTCGGCGGCGCCGTGGGAGGTGGGCGCGGTTGGACCTCCAGTCGGCGGGCGGCTCACCGGCCGGGCACCTCGGGGAAGAGACCGACGTAGCGGTCGCCCCGCCGCGGCTCGGCCATCCACGACTCGACGGTCGAGCGCCATTCGAGGTAGTGCTCGGTCGTCTTGTGGGCCGCGGCGGCGGCTTCGTCGAGGTACGCCTCGTAGAGGACGAAGCGGGTCGGATCGTCAGCGGACTGGAGGACGTCGAAGCGAACGTTGCCAGGTTCCCGGATCGATGCTTCGTGGTTCGCCCGGGTGGCGGCGATGAACTCGGCGACGTGCTCCGGCTTGACGTGGACGTGGACGAGGGTGACGTGCATCGTTCGGTCCTTGCGATGTTGGGCGGCAGGCGGCGATCGGGGTCGATCCGATCGATGTGATTCTCGGCCATTCGGGCCTTCGGCATCGGGGCCCGAGGTAGAGCGGCGCTGGAGCGGCGCGGCCCGCCCGCCGGGCTCGTCAGATGGTTCGGTCGGAGCGCGGTTGCGGCGGGCCGGCGAGGGGAAGGCGAGCTCGCCGAAGGCCGATCGGCGACAATCGAGCCATGTACCTTCGAGACGAGATTGCCGAGCAGCCAGCCGTCGTCGCCCGCCTCCTGGCCCGCGGCCCCGACCTCGTCGGACCCGTGGCCGAGCGCATCCGGCGCGCCGACATCGAGCACGTCGTCATCGCTGCCCGGGGGACCTCCGACCACGCGGCCATCTACGCCCAGTATCTCTGGGGCGTTCGGAACCGCCTGACCGTCGCCCTCGCCGCCCCCTCGATCGTCACCCTCTACGGCGTCGCGCCTCGCTTCGGACGAAGCCTCGTCGTGGGGATCAGTCAGTCGGGTGCCTCGCCGGACGTCGTCGCCGTCATCGCCGCAGCCCGGGCCCAGGGCGCCCCGACGCTCGCCATCACGAACAGCCCCGGATCGCCCCTCGCCGAGGCGGCCGAGCTCGTCATCGACCTCGGGGCGGGGGTCGAACGGGCGATCGCCGCTACGAAGACGTACACCGCCGAGCTCGCCGTCGTCGCCCTCCTGTCCGCGGCCCTCCTCGAGGATCCGGAGGCGCGCCGGGCGGCCGAGGCCGATCTCGCCGCCGTTCCCGACGCCCTCGAGCGCGCCCTCGGCGCTGCGTCTTCGGCCGAAGCGGTCGCCGCCGATATGGCCGCCGCGAACCGAGCGATCGTCCTCGGCCGCGGTCTCGAGTACGGGACGGCTCGGGAGTGGGCGCTGAAGATCAAGGAGCTGGCAAACCTCTTCGCCGATCCCTACTCGGCAGCCGACTTCCAGCACGGCCCCGTCGCCCTCATCGAGCCGGGGGTGCCGGTCCTCGCCGTCGCCCCCTCGGGGACCGTGGCCGCCGGGATGGTCGAGCTCCTCGTGCGGCTCCGGGACGAGCACGGCGCCGAGCTCGCCGTCCTCTCCGACGAGCCGACCATCCGAGCGATCGGTCGCTGGTCGATCCCGATCCCGGAGGGGGTCAGAGAGTGGGTGCGGCCGATCGTCTCCATCGTCCCAGCCCAACTCCACGCCCTCGCCCTCACCGTCGCCCGGGGCCTCGATCCGGAGCGCCCTCGGGGGCTTCGGAAGGTGACCCGGACGGTGTAGGGCGGCTTGCGGGGCTGGTTGAGCCTGCCGGGCGAACCACGGCCGGTGCGGGCTCGCCCGTCCGCCGGGCCGGGGACGATGCCTCGGCCGGGTCCGGCGCTCCAGCTCCGCCGAACGTCCGAGCAGTCGCTCGCTGATCAGGCCCCTGCCCCACCGACCGCCGCCACGACCGTCGCCACGACCGCCGCCGCCCGCCGGCCGACCTCGGCCGGGTCGCCGGCCCCGGTGAGCCAGGAGCCGAGCCCGACGGCGACGGCCCCCACCCGGAGGAACTCGGCGGCGTTCTCGACCGTCACTCCGCCCGTCGGGACGATCGGGATCTCCGGGAACGGGCCCCGGAAGTCGCGAATGAACGCCGGACCAGCGACGGACGCCGGGAAGAGCTTCACCGCCGCCGCGCCGGCCCGCCAGGCGGTCAGGATCTCGGTCGGGGTGAAGGCGCCGGGCAGGATCGGCACCCCCCGCTCGGCCGCCCAGCGGACGAGGGCCACGTCGAGGTGCGGGGTGACGAGGAAGCGGGCCCCGGCCTCGAGGGCCGCCTCGGCCTCGTCGATGGAGAGGACGGTCCCCGCCCCGACGAGGAGCCGCTCGCTCGAGGAACCCGAGGCGAGGAGGCGGATCGAGTCGACCGCCCCCGGACTGTTCAAGGTCACCTCGAAGGCCCGGATCCCGTTCGCGGCGAGAGCCTCGGCGATGGCCGGCAGCGTCGTCGGGTCGAGCCGACGGGCGATGGCGATGACCCGGCCCTCGACGATCGCCGCCGGGAGGGCCGGCCGGCCGCCGAGCTGACCGGCGGCGGTGGCATCGAGCTCAGGCATCAGGACCCTCCTGGCGAGATCGGGCGCCCCGGACGAGGTCGCGCCCGGCGACGAGGGCCCGGAGCTTCGCCGTCGCCGCCCAGCGGGCCGTCTGGCTGAAACCGCAGTCGGGGACGAGGGAGAGGCGGGCCTCCGGTACCCCGGCCGCCAGGACCCGCTCGATCCGCTCGGCGACGTCGTCCGCGGTCTCGAGGTAGTAGCTCTTCACGTCGACGACCCCGACCGCCAGATCGAAGCTCGCCGCTAGCTCGGGCAGGATCTCCAGCTCGGCGAGCTCCCGGTTCGCGAACTCGAGGACGAGCTCGTCGGCCCGGAAGCGGCGAAGCTGGTCGAGGACGGGTCGGTACGTTCGTTTCGCCAGTGGGCGGCCGACGTAGTTGCCGAAGCAGAGGTGGACGCCGATCCGGAGGCCCGGCCGGCCGACGATTCCGGCGACGGTTCGATTGAAGAGGTCGGCGAAGTCGACCGGCGCATCGGGGTGGATCGCCGGCGACGGTTCGTCGATCTGGACGAAGCTCGCCCCCTCGGCGGCGAGGGCGTCGAGCTCGGCGGCGAGGATGGGGACGAAGGCCTCGGCAGCGGCGGCGCGATCGCGGTAGACCTCGCCGGGCCCGGTTCGAAGCCGCCCCGAGAGGGTGAAGGGACCCGGGATCGTCACCTTGAGCGGTCGGTGGGTCCGGGCGACGGCGAAGCGGAACTCGTCGACGACCCCGAGCCCGGCCGGCGCCGCGATCGGCTCGACGACCTCGAAGCGGTGCTGCTGGTCGTGCCCGGCCGGTCCCCAGCGGCGCTCGGGCGGGAGCGGCCGGACGCCCGTCAGGTGGCGGTAGAACTCGGCGGTGAAGAAGCCCGCCCGGCGCATCTCCCCATCCGAGACGACGTCGATGCCGGCCCGCTCCTGGTCGAGGAGAGCGATGGTGACGGCGTCGTCGAGGAGCTCGGCGAGATCGGCCGGTCCGCCCTCCCCGCGCTCGATGGCCGCCAGGGCCGCCTCCATCCAGCCCGGGTGGGCGTGCGACCCGACGACGGAGGTCGTCAGCTCGCCGCCGAGGCGCGGTGCCGGGTCAACGGTGGGTGGCTCGGGGCGCTCGCGCATCCTCGCTCCTCCTCAGCTTCGGTTCGCCCGGGCCCGCTGCGCTCCGTGGGCGAAGGCGTAGGCGCGGGCCGGGTTGTCGACGAAGAAGGCTCGCCGGACCGCCTCGGGAACCCCGCGTTCAGCGAGGAGCGCCGAGAAGGGCCCGAGGAGGTACGTCCAGCCCGGCCGGCCGCCATACACCGTCCAGTATCGCCGGCGGGCGGCATCGAGGCCGAGGACGATTCGGTCGGCGAAACCGTCCTCGATGGCCCACTCGATGAGGGTGAGGGTCCCGTTCGGGCCGTCGGCCGGCCATCGGAAGCCCTGGTCGTACTCGACGAAGGCGCCGGCGGCGAAGATCTCCCGCTGGTAGCCGCGATCGACGATCTTGTCGACGTGGGAGCAGACGACGTGCCCGGGATCGACGCCGCCGTCGAGGAGACGGCGGATCTGCTCGAGGGCGCCGGTCCCGTTCTCGCAGTGGGTGAGGATGGGGCAGCCGGTCCGGCGGTGGGCGATCGCCGCCGCGTCGAAGATCCGCTCGTCCCGGGCCGAGAGGCCACCCTCGGATCCGGCGATCTTGATCACCCCAGCCCGGTGCGGTGTCCGGCGGACGAGGGGGCCCGCGTAGTCGCGCTCGTCGATCCCGACCTCGATGTCGGCGACGAAGAGCTCGGCGATCTCCTCGGTCTCGTAGGTCCGGCTCCAGTGGCGGTCCTCGTAGTAGCGCTCGTGGTGGAGGCCGGTCGGGGCGACGACGTGGATCCCGGCCCGGCGGCTGATCTCGGCGAGGAGGCGGACGTCGCGGCCGGCGTCGCAGGGCATGGCGTCGACGACGGTCCGGAGGCCGAGGGCGATGGCCGGGGCAAGCTCGGCGACGGCCCGCTCGACGTCGGCGAGGAGGAAGTCGGGCTCGCGCTCGACGGGGCGGCCGCCGGCGATGACGAGGTGCTCGTGGGCGTAGACGACGCCGAGCTCGGAGGGGTCGACGTCGCCGAGGACGGTTCGAACGAAGGGCATCGTCAGGCGCTCCTGGCAGTGGTTCCTGGGCTCGCCTGGGCGGGATCGCCTCCGAGCTGCTCGTCCCCAACGGGCGGCCTTGCTCCCCGCTCCGCCTCGGCAGCGGCCGCCAGTTCGGCCATCTGTGCTTCGTCGGGCTGGAACCCGAAGACCTCGGCGACGTGGAGGATCCAGCCCACGACGAAGTACCGCCAGCCGTCGGCGATCGTGAGACGGCGGGCTTCGGCCTGGCGGCGAGCCTGCTCGAGGAACCGGAGCTCGCCCCGGTAGTTGAAGTCCCAGACGATCGCCCTGTCCGGGAAGACCGCGGCGTCGGTCAGCGGTGAGCCGGGCCTGTCCTTGCCGAGACCCGTCGCGTTCACGACGAGCGAGCCCGGCGCCAGCTCGGCCAGGAGGGCGTCCGTCTCCTCGGGCCGGTCGACGGCGCGGTACTCGACCGGGATCCGCGGCCCAATCCGACGATGGATACCGCGGAGGACCGCGAGGCGCTCCGGCGAGCGGTTCGTGACGACGATCCGAGCCGGTGGGGCCTCAACGGTCAGGAGGCGCGAGGTGAAGGCCGTTCCCGACCCGCCCGCACCGAGGCAGAGGACCTCGGCCGTCGGGTGCCGGGCGAAGTAGTCGGCACCGGCGAGCTCGACGAAGGCCTGCCACGAGGAGATCGGGTCCTTCGCCCAGCCGAGGAGGCGCCCGTCCCGCTTCGCGAGGCAGGAGACCTCGCCGCAGAGCGCGGCCCAGTCGTCGACCTCGTCGATCCGATCCCGGGCGTGCCGGTAGATGGAGACCTTGTGGGTCGTGACCAGGGCGCCGCGGATCTGCGGGTCGGAACGGATGTCCTCGACGACGGTCCGAAAGGCATCGGGCGCGGCGCCGAGCGGGACGTCGCGGCCGACGAGCTCGGCCTCCAGACCGAGGATGGCCGCCCAGCGGGGGAAGATTCGGTGGATCGACGAGCCCCGCGTGTCGACACCGACGAAGAGCATCCGCGCCGCGCTGCCGGAGGCCCGTCGTGCCCCATCCACGTCGCGGCGGGTCATGTCAGGCGGCTCCTTCGAGCTCGAGGATGGCGCCGGCGCGCCGAAGGCGGTCGCGGAGGTGCTCAACCGGGACCTCGCGCGGGTCGCGACCGGCCGCCGCGGCGAGGGCGGCCGCCGTTCCCGCCGCCTGGCCCATAGCCATGCACTGGGCCATGCTCCGGACCGAGGCGTGGGCGTCGTGGGTGGCGCTGAAACAGCGCCCGGCGACGAGGACGTTCGCGGCGTCGCGGACGAGGAGCGTCCGATACGGGATCCCGACCGCCGTCCCCTCGGGCAGGTACTGCCAGCGGGTGTCCGGTCCCGCCCGGTGGTCCTCGATCGGGGCTCCGCAGAGGCCGATCTGGTCGTCGAACTGGCGGGCCGAGAGGACGTCCTCGCGGGTCAGCCGGTAGTCGCCGTAGACGCGGCGGGTCTCCCGAATCCCGATCTGCGTCCCGAAGGCCACGAGGGCCGCCCGCTCGTAGCCGTCGACGCAGTCGACGAGGAAGCGGGCGTACTCGAGGGCCTGGCGGCGGCCGGCGATCTCGGCGGCGGTCAGGAAGTCGGGGTCGGTCGTGTTCACGATCCGCCCGTCGGCTTCGCGGCGGTACGACTCGAGGCGGGTCATGATCGTCGCCGTGACCCCCTCGATAGGGGTGACGTGGTCCGAACCCTCCCGGCGCGGCAGGTCGTAGGCACCAGAGGCGGCCGCCTCGGTCATCCGCCGGACGAGCTCGGCCCGCGGGACGGCGCGGCGCCGGGCGAGGTCGACGTTCGCCATCCGGAAGGTCGTCGTCAGGGTCTGGGCCGGTTCGAGCTCCCCCGCCGTCTCGAAGCCGAAGCCGGCGTAAGCCGAGAGGTCAGCGTCGCCGGAGGCGTCGACGAAGATCCGGCCCTCGACCCGCCGGAGGCCGGCCTTCGTCGCCACGGCGATCGCCTCGACCCGGCCGTCCCGGACGAGGACGCCCTGGAGGAGGGCGTGGAGGAGGATCCGGACACCGGCCTCGCCGACGAGCCGCTCCCAGACGATCTTCAGGTGCTCGGGGTGGTAGGTGACCCCGGTCCCGGCCCCGTACGTGTTCGGCCGCTCGACGACGGGGCCGAGACGGCGGAGGGCGGCGACGACCTCGTCGGCGAGGCCCCCGACGACCTTGCGGGGTCGTTCGCCGGGGGTCCAGACGCCGTAGAAGGTATCGAGGACGGCGGTCGAGGTCCCGCCGAGGAAGGGGAGCTTTTCGACGAGGGTGACCGTGGCGCCCGTCCGGGCGGCGGCGATGGCGGCCGTCGAGCCGGCCGAGCCGGAGCCGACGACGACGACGTCGGAGCGAGCGAGGAGCGGGAGGCGCTCGAAGACGTCGGGCTCGAGGTTCGTCGGGGCGGTCATCGGCGGCCGTTTCTCGTCCGCCCGAGGGCCGGCCCCGCCGGCTCGGTCGCTCGGGGTTCGCCGGCCGGATCGTCGACCGGACCGTCGCCGAGGGCGGCGAGGAGGACGTTCGGGGCGCTGATCCGCTCGAGCCAGCCGGAGGTCCCTGTCTCTGCCGCCCGATCGAGCCAGCCGTCGGCGGTCCGGGTCAGGAGGATCCGGCATCGGTCGCCGCGGAGGAGGGCGTCGTTCGTCTCGATCGGACGACCGGCGTCGTCGACGGTGAGGCGGACGATCCGGAGGGCGGGCGCTCGCTTCGGCAGACCGAGGAGGGCCGCCTCCCGCGCCCGGCAAACGACGGGTTCGAGGGACTCCCGGGCGAGGCTCGGCCGGGCGCCGTAGTCCTCGGCAAGGATGGCGTAGAGGGAGCGGTGGGCGAAGTCCTTCGTCTCGAGACCGGGGAAGCGGGCGAGGGGGAGGTGGGCGAGCTCGAGCATGAGGGGCTCGTCGTCGAGGAGGCGGAGCCGCTCGAGGCGGAGGACGGGATCGCCCGGTCGGCAGCCGAGGTCGGTGGCGACGTGCCCACCGGCCTCGACTGCCGCGACCGCGAGGACGCGGGTCCGGAGCTCACGCCCGCGCCGGAGGAGGGCGGCGCTGAGGCTGAAGGAGTCCGTCGCATCCGCGTCGAAGCGCGGCCGGGTGACGAAGGTGCCGCGACCCTGGTGGCGACTGATGAGCCCTCGCGCCTCGAGCTCGGCGAGGGCCTGGCGGAGGGTCGTCCGGCTGACGCCGAGGCGCTCGCACAGGACCCGTTCCGGCGGGAGTCGCTGGCCGGGCTGCCACTCGCCGCTGGCGATGAGGGCAGCGGCCCGGGTCGCGATCTGGGAGTAGATGGGTTCTCGTGCCACGGTCGGACGCTGCGTTTCCGTCGGGGGCTCGGGAGGTGGGCCTCCTTGCGGATCGAAGCCTAGCACAGATTGGTCTTATTGGTATGGCCAGGGGACAGGGCGCGGGCTCGACCCGAGCTGCGGAACGCCCGAGCAGCGTCCTGCGTTGCCAGGCGACACTCCTGGCATGCGAATCCTCCTCATCGGCGCCGGCGGCGTCGGCTCGGCCGTCGTCCCGATCGCCGCCCGGCGTGACTTCTTCGAGCAGATCGTCATCGCCGACTACGACCCGACCCGTGCCCGGCGGGCCGTCGACCGCGTCGCCGACGCCCGCTTCGTCGCCATCCCCAGGCGGGTGGACGCGGCCGACCGGGCCGGCGTGGAAGCCCTCATCCGGGAGACCCGGGCCACCCACGTCCTCAACGCCGTCGACCCCCGCTTCGTCATGCCGATCTTCGAGGCGGCCCTCGCGGCCGGAGCCGACTACCTCGACATGGCGATGTCCCTCTCGCGGCCCCACCCCGAGCGGCCCTACGAGCTGCCCGGCGTCAAGCTCGGCGACGAGCAGTTCGCCCGGGCGGCCGGCTGGGAGGCGGCCGGCCGGCTCGCCCTCGTCGGGATCGGGGTCGAGCCCGGCCTGTCCGATGTCTTCGCCCGCTATGCCGCCGACGAGCTCTTCGGCGAGATCGACGAGATCGGGGTCCGCGACGGGGCGAACCTCGTCGTCGAGGGCTACGCCTTCGCCCCCTCGTTCTCGATCTGGACGACGATCGAGGAGTGCCTGAACCCGCCCGTCGTCTGGGAGCGGGGCCGGGGCTGGTACACGACGCCGCCCTTCAGCGAGCCCGAGACCTTCGTCTTCCCCGAGGGGATCGGGCCGGTCGAGTGCGTGAACGTCGAGCACGAGGAGTTCCTCCTCATCCCTCGCTGGATCGACGCCGGCCGGGTGACCTTCAAGTACGGCCTCGGGGCGGAGTTCATCGAGGTCCTCCAGGTCCTCCACAAGGTCGGCCTCGACCGGACCGAGCCGGTGCGGGTCGGCGGGGTCGAGGTGTCGCCGCGGGACGTCGTGGCGGCCTGTCTCCCCGATCCGGCGACCCTCGGCGACCGGATGCGCGGCAAGACGTGCGCCGGGACGTGGGTCCGGGGGCGTGGCAAGGACGGGCGGCCGCGGGAGGTCTACCTCTACCACGTCGTCGACAACGCCGAGTCGATGGCCCGCGACGGGGCCCAGGCGGTCGTCTGGCAGACGGCCATCAACCCGGTCGTCGCCCTCGAGCTCCTGGCGACCGGGGTCTGGCAGGGAGCGGGGGTCCTCGGCCCCGAGGCGTTCCCGCCCCGGCCGTTCCTCG
>JBHORA010000138.1:0-14497 GCA_042408535.1 Chloroflexota bacterium
GTCCACACCACCGACAGGAGCCGTCATGTCGCAGGATCGCTCCCTCGTCAGCGCCCCCGCCCAGCCCCTTGCCGGGACGGCGATCACCGAGATGACCGAGCGGGAGGCCTGGAACCGGAAGCACCCGCCGCTCGAGGCGAAGATCGTCAAGGACCTCCGGACGACCGAGCTCATCCCCCGCGAGTATCGGAACACGAAGGCCCGCTTCTACCGGCTCGCGGGGGCGATCCGTCTCCAGCCCCATCTCTCGGAGCTCCCCCCGGGCGGGGCGTCGGTGAAGCACCGCCATACGACCGAGGCCGTCCTCTACATCGTCCGGGGTCGGGGTCACACGATCATCCACTACGATGGCGAGCCCGAAGAGCGGATCGACTGGGAGGAGGGCGACATGCTCGGCATCCCCCTGTGGGCCTGGCACCAGCACTTCAACGATTCGGAGACCGAGGTCGCCCGCTATCTCGCGATCCAGGACACGTTCACCGTCAAGAGCCTCGGCCTCCACCAGATCGAGCGCCACCCCGACACCCCGGGCGACGAATGAGCGGTGGGGAGGAGGATCGATGAGCGCCGCGTCGACACCGCGCTTCGTCGGCGGTCCAGGCTCGACGAACGGCGCCCGGGCGTGGCTCGCCGACCACGAGCGGCTCGTCCTTGGCCTGCTCGGCGTGGTCGGGTTCCTGGCCCTCTGGGAGGCTGGGGGTCGCGCCGGAGTGGTCGACAGGGCGTTCTTTTCGAGGCCGACCGAGATCGTCGTGGCGGGGATCAACGAGGTCCAGAACCCGCGCTTCTGGCGCGATTTCAGGGTCAGCGTCTTCGAGTTCTGGTCTGGATATCTCCTCGCCGTCGTGACGGCCGTCCCGGTCGGCCTCGCGGCTGGCTGGTTCCGGCGCCTTCAATACGCCCTGGATCCGTGGCTGAACTTCTTCAACTCCCTGCCGCGGGTCGCCCTCCTGCCCGTCCTCGTCATCCTCTTCGGACTAGGCGTCCTGTCGAAGATCGCGGTGGTCTACCTCGGTGCTTTCTTCTCGATCGTCATCCCGACCGTGCAGGGAGTTCGCACGGTTGATCGTCGGTACGTCGACGTCGCCGCCAGCTTCCGCGCCTCGAAACGACTCTTGTTCACCTCCGTCGTCGGACCGGCGACCGTACCGTTCATCATCACCGGCCTTCGATTGGGCGTCGCCCGAGCCCTCATCGGAGTCGTGACCGGTGAGCTGTACGCGGCGACCGAAGGCCTCGGGGTCATGATCCGGCGGGCGAGCGAGATCCGCCAGGGAGATCGGATGCTCTTTGGCGTCCTCATGTTCACGCTGGCTGGGATCGTCAGCGTCGAAGCGATCCGGCGGGTCGAAGCCCGCTTCCAGCGCTGGCGACCATCGATCGAGGAGAGGAGATGACGGTCATGGCCCCAGACCGCCTCGCCCTTCGGGCGCGGGGCGTGCGAATGATCTACGTCGACCCCGCATCGGGCGAGCGGCTCGTCGCCATCGAGCACCTCGACCTCGACATTGCCGAGGGCGAGTTCGTCAGCATCGTCGGGCCGAGCGGCTGCGGGAAGTCGACGTTCCTGAAGATCGTGAACGGGCTCCTGCCGAACAGCGAGGGGGAGATCGAGGTCGCCCAGCCGGACCACGGCCGGGCACATGCCATGGTGTTCCAGGACTCGGCCCTCTTCCCCTGGTACACGATCCTGTCGAACGTCGCCTACGGCTTGGTCTGTCAGGGGATCCCGAGGAAGGAGGCAGAGGCGCGGGCGAGGCCGCTCATCGAGATGGTCGGCCTCGCCGGGTTCGAGAACAAGTACCCGTATCAGCTCTCCGGGGGGATGCAGCAGCGGGCGAACCTCGCCCGGGCCCTGACCGTCGACCCAGAGATCCTGCTCATGGACGAGCCGTTCGCCGCCCTCGACGCCCAGACCCGAGAGCTCATGCAGGCCGAGCTCCTCCGGATCTGGACGGAGGCGCACAAGACTGTCCTCTTCGTCACTCACCAGATCGACGAGGCGATCTACCTCTCGGACCGGGTCGTCGTGATGAGTGCCAGGCCCGGTCGCATCCTGGCCGACATCCGGATCGACCTGCCGCGTCCACGCGATCTGCACATCAAGCGCACGCCGAAGTTCGCGGAGTACGCGGAACAGATCTGGGGGCTCATCTCGAGCCAGCTGCGCCCGCATGCGAAGCCAGGACACTAGCCGATGACCGCCACCCCGCAGGGGCTCGCCCGCCGAACGCACCCAGGGCCGAGTCGCCGCCTGACCCTCCCGAGGCCGAGCGAACGCCTCGTCTTTGGTTCCCTCGGCTTCTTCATCGTCCTTCCGGTCTGGGAGGCCGTCGTGCAGCTGGGCTTCGTGAAGCGGGTGACCATCAGCTCCCCGAGCCTCATCCTCGGCACGGCGATCAACGACTTCGCGACCGGCGTCATCTGGCCGCACCTCCTCGTCAGCGGTCAGGAGTTCGTCCTCGGCTTGGCAGCTGCCCTCCTGACGGGCATCCCGCTAGGCCTCCTCATCGGCCTCTTCCGGCGGCTCAACTACCTCGTCGATCCGTGGCTCTCGGCCATCTACGCGACTCCCACAATCGCCCTCGTTCCGCTCATCATCATCGTCTTCGGGATCGGGCTCACGTCGAAGGTCGTCGTTGTTTGGCTGGAGGCGATCTTCATGGTCGTCATCAGCACGATGGCCGGCGTACACGCCGCCGAAGCGCGTCACCTCGAGATCGCCCGGAGCTTCGGGGCCTCGCGATGGCTCACCTTCCGAAGCGTCATCCTGCCGGCGAGTGTGCCGTTCATTCTGACCGGAGTTCGGCTCGGCTCAACGCGAGCCATCGTCGGCGTGGTCGTCGCCGAGTTCCTCGCCTCGAACGCCGGCATCGGCTTCTACATCAACTTCAGCGGGACGACGTTCAGGACCGACCGGGTCATGCTCGGGGTCATCCTGCTCGGGCTCATCGGGATCGTTCTCGGCGAGTCGATTCGCCAGTTGGAGCGCCGCTTCGACAAGTGGCGGCCGGCGATCAATTGACCGGCGCCCGAAGATGGGCCAGCGGAGCCCCGTGAGCGCGCATCATCGAGTGGGGGCTCCGTAACGGCCTTGGGCCGACGACGGCTCGTGCCCTTAGCGCGGCGGGCGGACCGTCCTCCGGCGGACGGAGCCCACGTAGTCCTCGAGAGCTGCGCGGAGCGGCCACTGGGGACGGTAGCCGAAGTCGCGCTTAGAGGAGCGGATGTCGAGTCGGCAATTCCGTCCCAGAACGAGGCGCTGCCCGAGCGCAACGTGGGCACCCGGGACGAGGCTCGACAACGTCCGCACGAACTCGCCGAGGGTGACGACCCTGCCGCTACCGAGGTGATAGACGGCATCCCGTAGCGGGGCGTCGGTGAGGGCAGCCGCAGCGAGGCCGGCTGCGACGTCGGCATAGTACACGAGGTCGTACCCCTGCTCGGGGTCGATGTCGAGCTCGACCGGATCCCCTCGGAGGACGGCCTCGACGAGTTCCGAGTGAAGGGCGAAGCCGGCGTGTGTCTCAGCTCCTTTGCCCGGACCCCAGGTCGTCGCCAGGCGAACCGCGGCACAGGCAAGCCCATCTTCCCTCGCCTGACGGACGAGGATCTCGACGAGGAGTTTGGTCGCATCGTAGACACTGGCCGGACTGGGCGGCCAGCCGGTCGGAACCGGCTCATACCTCGGATGGAGAAACCGCTCCGGCAGGCGTCCAAGAACCCCCTTCGTACTCAGGACGACAACCCGTCGGAGCCCAAGCTCCCGGGCGAGACACAGGAGGGCAGCCGTGGCGGATGCGTTGACGTCGATTGCCGTGACCGGGTCGTCGTCGGCTCTGCGGCCGACGATGGCCGCGAGATGGATAACGCGTGTCACTCGCTCGGACGTGATGACCGCCCGAAGCATCCCCGTGTCCCGGACGTCCGCGACGACGACCGGCGCGCCCGATGGAACGTCCGGGAACGCCACCCGGGGCTCCCGCAGAAGATCGAGGACGATCGGAACGTGCCCCTGCCGCGCCAGCTCCCGACAGACCCACGAACCGATGACGCCGTGCCCGCCGGTCACGAGGACGCGCTCGCCGTCGATGCGTCCGGGCCGGTCCATCAGATCCCTGGCAAGGCCTTCGCTGCGGCCGGCTGGACGACAGCCTTGACGACCGCCGACGGCTGCTCTTCAACGATGCGCATGGCGCGCTCGGCGGCCTCGAGCGGGAAGACGTGGCTCACGAGGGCGGCGAGCCGATGGACGAGCTCGGAATCGACTGCGACGAGACGGATCGCTGCTGCGATTGCCGCCTCGTCCTTTGACAGGACGCCCTGCACGCGGATCTCGCGGTAGACGAGGTCATCGGTCCGGATGGCCACGACCCGATCGCGACCGACTAGGCCGGCGAGGACGAGCCTCCCCTGCGGTCGGAGGTGGGCGGGCGACAGGGCGACCGAGTCTGGCGATCCAGTAACCTCGAGCGCGATGTCATAGTCGCCACCGATGGCCGCGATACGCTCGGGCGCCGACCATCCAGGGTCGACGGCGACCGTCCGAGCTCCCGCCGCCGCGGCATAGGCGAGGCGAGCGGAATCGGTCGGCAGGCCGGTGATCGTGACCTCAGCGGCGCCGGCTGCCCGCGCAGCGAGAACCGCGGCGAGCCCCTGGGGACCGCAGCCACAGACGAGCACGCGCTCTCCCGGCTGGAGGCCGCCCTGCCGGACGAGCCACATCAGCCCGTTCGCGAGCAGCGGGAGGCACACCGCCGCGCGATCGGGAAGGTCGGGCGGCAGCCGGTGGATGATCGAACCTGGCGCAAGGAAGACCAGCTCCGCGAGACCGCCCCAGAGCCCCGGTGGATCGTCGATCGAGCGCCGGGTGCCATAGCCGCCCTTGTTCGGGCAGAGGCGGTAGGCACCGGAACGGCAGAACCGGCACGCCCAACACGGAATGCTGCTCTCCACGATGACGCGGTCCCCGACGTCACCGCCTAGGCGACGTCGGGCGATCGATCCGACCTCGACGAGACGGCCGACGATCTCGTGGCCGAGGATCAAGGGGTACGGAGCGGGGAGGGCGCCCGAGAAGTACTTGAGGTCCGTGCCGCACACCCCGCACAGCTCGACCTCGAGGAGCGCCGTCGACTCGTCGACTGATGGGCGGGACAGCTCCCGAACGGCGAGACGCTGCGGACCTTCCAGGACCGCGGCACGAACGAGGCTCGCTCCGCGCGCCATTGCCGACCGACCGGCGGTCGCTACCCCTCGGGCCGACCGGCGAGATGGTCCGGCCACTCGACGCCGGTGAGGTCAGGGGCGTCGAGCACGGGCGGCTCTTCGATGAGCTCCAGCGGATCGAGGAGGACCCGCATCATGTCGTACAGGGCGTCGTAGTTGTGGATCCGGATGAGGCGCGCCGTGTCGACCGGGTCGCCGTTGACGTGCTGATGCCAGGCCCAGTGGTCGACGACGACGAGGTCGCCGGTGTGCCACTCGTACGGCACGTCGTCGATCGTCGAGTAGCCATCGCCCTTGACGACGTAGAGGAACGCTTCGCCGCCGTGGCGATGGCGTGCCTGATGCCGGCCCGGGGCGAGCTCGTGCATGACGATGCTCAGCCCCGCCGTCCGGTACCCGATCGATCGATCGACGAGGAAGAGGCTTCGGGCGCCGCGCTTCGAGACCACCCCCCGGACGTCCTCGAAGCGGGTCAAGAGACGCGTCCCGGACGACCCGATCGGCTGCTCGCCGAGGCGCCGGAGGCGGCGCGCGTACGGATGGTCACCGACGATCGAGGGCGCTGTCCGCGGGGGTCCGGGCAGCTCCTCGATCGGTGTGTCGCCGGCTTCTTCGATCATCGCCGCCCCGAGCTGCTCGAGCATCGGCTCGACGCTCCAGGTCAGGAAGACCGCCGGCTTGTCGCCGTCGTTCCCATGGCGGTGCCACGACCACGCCGGCAGGTAGAAGGTGTCCCATGGTCGCCACTCGAAGCGCTGGCCGTCGACCTCGGTCCAGCCGCGTCCGGATTCGACGAAGGCGACGGCCTCCCACGAATGGCGGTGGATCGTCGTCGTCGTCCCGGGGGCGATTTCGTGGACGGTGGCGTCGAGGTTGATTGTCGGCCGGTCACCGTCGGGACCGACGTAGACGCCACGCCGCTCTCGGCGCTCCGGCACGTCGACCATGACGACGTCGCTGCGGCGGACGATGGTCTTCCGATACTGACGCCACGTGTCGATGAGCGATGCGCGGCGCTGCTTCTGGATGTCGTAGTGGCTCGCCTGGGTCGTCGTGACGCTCTTCACTGCTCCCTCGGCCCTCCAGGGTGATATCGCTTGACTCCGTCATGCGTGTGCCGAGCCGCCTGGCTCTGCATCGTCCTGCTCAGGGGATCCCGCGCCGATCCGACGGATGGAGGATCCGATCTCGCGTCTCGGCTTCGCGGAGGTAGCGTCGGATGAGGAGGGCGACCCGGCGGTAGTGACCTGCCAGTTGGGCGACGGCGCGCTCGACGTCACCCGACCGGACGGCCTCGAAAAAGTGTTCGTGCATGGTCGGCGCGTGCTGCAGGGTCGGCCAACGAAGGACACGGGCGACCTCTTGCCGAAGGCGGGCGATGAGCCCCACGAGTCGTGGCCGGCCCGTCACCGAGTAGAGGCGCAGGTAGAAACGCTCCCTCGCCGCCAACTCCTCATCGGGATCCGTTGCCGTCGTCATCTGGTTGTAGAGCTGCTCGAGCTCGGCGAGGTCCTCGTCGGTCAGCAGCGGGAGCGCGAGCCGCAGGGCGTGGCTCTCGAGGAGGATCCGGAGGTCGTACACCTCCTCGACGTCGTCGGCATCCAGGGCCGTCACGGTGAAGCCCCGGTGCGGTTCAGACCGGACGAGTCCCTCGTACTCGAGTGCCCGAAGGGCCTCGCGGACCGGGATTCGACTCGTACCGAAGAGCTCGGCGAGCTCCTCCTGGCGCAGCCGCGCCCCCGGTTCGAAGATCCCGGCCAGGATCGCCTCTCGCACAGCCGACAAGACGAGGTCCTGGGCCGTCACCGAGTTGGCGCGGGTGGTGTCGATGATGCGCCGAAGGGCAATCGTCCGCTCCTTCGGGTCGTTGACCGCCGGTGTTGTCATCGCAAGACTCCATCGTGAACGTGGACGAATTCCCCGTCGACCATCGTGGCGACGATCATGACGGACTCGGCGCCCGAGCGCCAGTCGGCGCGAAGGGGATCCCCCTCGACGACCACGAGGTCGGCCGGTGCTCCGACGACGAGCCGCCCGCCCCCTGGCTCGCCAGCGGCCTCGGCGGCCCGCACCGAGTGCGCAGCCCAGGCGTCGGCAGGGGAGATCGAGGGCGCGCCGGCCTCGCCTCCAGCGATCGCTGCGGCGATCGCCGACAAGGGGCCGACCGGTCCGGTCGGGACGTCGCTGTTGAAGATGAGTGGCACACCCAGGCGATGGCCGAGTCCGAGGGGCATCGCCCGGGTAGCCCGCTCCGGCCCAAGGAGGTGCTCCCAGGCGGAACCGAAGGCGGTGCGAAAGGCCGGCTGGACCGACCAAACGAGCCCGAGGTCCCGGATCCGGCCGAGCTGTTCGTTCGTCACGTCGAGGTACGCGTGCTCGACACGGTGGCGGCCCGCCGGGAACGGCGCGGCGGCACCGAAGGCCGCCAGCGTCAGGTCGAGCGCGCGAGAGCCGACGGCATGGACGGCGACGGTGAGATCGAGCGCGATGGCCCGCTTGACGAGCGCCGTCAGCTCGTCGGGGTGGATCCGCAGAATGCCTCGATTGGTGGGCTGGCCGAGGTACGGCTCGTCGACCGCCGCGTTGCCGAAGACGCAGAAGCCGTCGACGCTGACCTTCACGCCGAGGATCCGCACCCAATCGTCCCCGAACCCCCGGCCGAGGCCGAGCGTCGTGAACGAGTCCAGCGAGACCGGCGTCTCGTGGAGCCGGTAGAAGAGACGCACCCGGAGGCGCAGCCTGCCATCGCTCCGGAGGCGGTTGAAGTCGCCGGCCTCCTCGGGCAGCCGGACCATCTCGTGAATCGTCGTGACGCCGAGCCGGTGGAGCTCCTCGATCCCCTGACAGAGCGCGGCAAGGCGGTCCGCCTCGGCGGGAGATGGAACGACCGTGGCCGGGTGCGAGCTATCGAGCCGCAGCTTTGCCCGCTCGTGGAGGATTCCCGTCGGCGCACCCGTTGGGTCGCGCTCGATTCGCCCACCCGGAGGATCCGGGGTTTCGGCGTCGATCCCGGCGATCCGAAGGGCGAGTGAGTTGGCGGCGACGACGTGTTTCCCGATGCCGCGCAGGATGACCGGCCGATCGGGGGCGACCGAGTCGAGCTCCCAGCGATTCGGAAGGCGGCCTTCGGCGAGCGCTCCGGGAGCCAGCGAATCGCCCTGGATCCAGCTCCCGGGCGGGGTCGTCCGGGCTCGAGCCCGGACGCTCGCCAGGACGTCGGCGATCGTCCTCGGCCGCAACGACGCGAAGTCGAGGTGGAGATGGCGGATCATGGCCGCCCGGTGCAAGTGGGTGTGGCTGTCGACGAAGCTCGGCAGGACCGAACGTCCCCGGAGGTCGACCGTCGTGGCCGGGGCACCCAGTTCCCGGCGCACCTCCGAGACCGACCCGAGCGCCACGATCCGGCCGTCCCTGATGCCGAGCGCGCGCGCCGGGGACGGGTCACCCGGGTACCGGTTGATCGTACCGACGAGCACGGTCGCCGGGCGAGACGGAGCGGCGGCGCCAGGGGTCACGGGCTAGAATGTATCCATTCAGCGGCTGATTGTCGAGGAGGCTCCACCGAATGGACACATTTTGCGGGTCCGCTCGGGACACTCGGTGATGTCGCGTCGCCTCGGTCCGTTTCGGCATCGGCCCTTCGCGGCCTACTGGGCCGGTGGCTTCGTCTCCAACGTCGGCACCTGGCTCCAAACCGTCACAGCGTCCGTCTTCGTCTATCAGCTGACCGGCTCCCCGCTCGCGGTCGGGACCCTGAACTTCGTCGGTTTCCTCCCGATCGTCCTCTTCTCCATCAGCGGCGGTGTGGTGTCGGACCGGTTCGATCGACGGACCGTGGTCGTCGCGACCCACCTCATCTCCGGAGTGCTCGCCGCTGTCCTGGCCGTTGCGGCCGCCCTCCGGCTCGCGGGACCGGAGCTCGTCATGGGGATCGCGTTCGCCCTGAGCACGACGTACGCCTTCGGGAAGCCCGCCCTCATTGCGCTCATCCCGAGCCTCGTCCCGCGTGAGGAGCTCACGGACGCCGTGGGCCTCAACTCCCTTCAGTTCATCCTCGGCCAGCTGACCGGTCCGACCCTGGCCGCCCTCCTCCTGGCGACGACGGGCGCGCCCGTCGCATTCGGCCTCAACGCCGCGACCTACCTGGGACCGATCTTCAGCATGCTCTACCTTCGACGGCTCGGCCTCGGCGCGACGGGCACCGTCGCAGGCGCCGGTCGGGCGTCGTCGGCAGCGGACGTCGGCATCGCTCAGTTCGTCGCCCGCAACCCGTGGATCGTCGCCCTCCTCGTCGGCGTCGTCGCCTCCAGCGCCCCCCTCGAGGTCGTTCGAACCCTGGCGCCCGCGTTCGTCGCCGAGCAGCTCTCGCAACCCGAGAGCGTCGCCGGTCTCCTGATCGCCGCCCAGAGCGCCGGCTCGGCGATGGCGCTCCTCGTGTTCGTGCCGCTCCGCCGTCGCGGACAGCCCCGCCGCGTGTCGGCGCTCGGGCTCGGCCTCCAGGCAACCGGCCTCCTCGTGACCGCCGGCGCCCGGTGGCTGCCCCAGGCCGCCCTGGGGGTGGGGCTCGTCGGCTTCGGCTTCTCGCTCACGTTCCCCATCCTGACCGGCGCTCTCCAGGAGGCACTGCCCGACCGGATGCGCGGCCGGATCATGGCGGTCCACCAGATGGCCCACCTCGGCAATCGCCCGTTCACCGCCCTCGCCGCCGGCACCGTCGCGTCGGTCCTCGCCACGCCGGCAGCGCTCGCGGCGGCCGTTGCCCTCGCCCCGGTCGGGCTGCTGGCGACCCAACGCGCCCGACTGCCGCTGGGTGCCGCGCCGCCGCCGACGCCCCGGGACGATGCCGTCGCCGAGGGCCTGCGGGCAGCCCCCGAGTCGTGACCGACGCGGTTGGCGATCAGGCCCGTCCGTCGCGGACCCGCACGTTCACCGCCTTGAGCCGGGTGAACGAGAGGATCTCCTCGAGGCCGTGTTCGAGCCCGAGGCCCGAATCCCGCCAGCCACCGAAGGGCACCGCAGGGAACCGCGTTTCGACGTCGTTCACCCAGACGTAGCCCGCCTCGAGGCGGTCGACGATCCGGAGCGCACGGTCGATGTCCTGGGTCCAGACCGCGGCCGTCAGCCCGTACCGGGTCCCGTTCGCGAGCGCGATCACCTCGTCCTCCGTTTGCCACGTCGAGATGGCGAGGACGGGCCCGAAGATCTCCTCCCGCGCCAGCTCCGATCGGGGATCCACGTTCGTCAGCACGGTCGGCTCCAGGTACGCCCCCGCCTCGAACGCCTTGTCGCCGGGGATGCGACCGCCGGCGACGAGCGTCGCTCCCCCGGCGACGGCCTCAGCGACGGCCGCGAGGCAACGATCTCGGGCCGTTCGGCTGATCATCGAGCCCATCTCGGTATCCGGGGCCATCGGCGAGCCGAGGCGGATGCGGCGAACTCGGTCGACGACCCCCTTGACGAACGGCTCCGCGATCGACGCGTGGACGAGGACGCGACTCGTTGACCCGCAGCTCTGGCCCTGGACGCGGGTGAAGTTCATCCCCCGGATGGCTGCAGCCGCCGCCTCGTCGAGGTTGACGTCCGGACAGACGATCAGCGGGTTCTTTCCGCCGAGCTCGAAGCTCAGGGCCTTGATGCGGCCGCTCGCGGCCGCCGCCGCCTGAATCCGGAGAGCCGTCGCGGTGCTGCCCGTGAAGGAGATGCGCTGAATGGCCGGATGTCGGACGAGCGCTTCGCCGGTGGCCGGACCGCCGAGGACGACGTTGACGACGCCCTCGGGCAAGATGCCGCGGGCGAGCTCGGCGATCGCGAGGCTGCTCAGGGGAGCGAGTTCCGACGGCTTCAGCACGACGCAGTTGCCGGCCACGAGGGCCGACCCGAGCCTCGCACAGGCGAACATCGCCGGATGGTTCCACGTCACCATTCGGCCGACGACGCCCCACGGCGCGCGCGCCGTGTAGTGGAGTCCGGGGAGCGGGAAGACCTGACCGGTCATCGCCAGACCAAGAGCGGCCGCATCCTCGAGCTGGCGGCGCCCTTTCGCGATGTCAGCCCGCATCGCCGAGATGGGATTCCCGGTGTCCAGGGTGTCGAGACGGGCGAGGTCCTCGGCGCACGAGCCGATGCGCTCCGCCAGGGCCCGGATCCGCTCCGCCCGCTCACGGATCGGCATGGCGGCCCATGCCTCCCGGGCGGCCTCCGCGGCCGCCACTGCCGCCTCGATCGCAGCGCCGCCGCCATCCTCGATCCGGGCCAGCAGTCGACCGGTCGCCGGATCGACGACATCGATCAGGGCTGCCCCGCCCGGGAGCCGGAACCGATCCCCCACGTACGAACCCAAGTGGGGTGGCTCGCCGCCACCTTCGAGCGCACCGAACACCGCATCCAGCACCATCGTCAACCTCCGCGCTGTGGCCGCCTGCCGGCGCTCCCGAGAGCGTGAGACCGAGCTGTTGCCGGCCCCGGGCCAATTGTCTACATTATGAACCGACACGGGTACAATTTAGCGAGGGCCCCGAGCGAGGAGGCGGAGCATGACCGAGATCACCATCGATGCCGATCTCTGCATCGGATCCGGCGACTGCACCCGGGTCGCGCCGGCGGCCTTCGCCCTCGACGAGGACCGCGGCGTCTCGGTCGTCCGCCCGGGTGCGGAGAGCGTCGAACCAGCACTCCTCCTCCGGGCGGCCACCGGCTGCCCGACGCAGGCGATCCGGGTCCGGCTCGCCGAGACCGAGGAGCTGGAGAGCCGGCCGATCGATGCGTCGTCCGCGAGCTGAGAAGGAGGAGGATGCGCGATGACCGACGTCCTGGCTTCCGCAACCGCCGTCATCGAGCTCGATCGTTTCGAGGAGATCCGAGAGGCGCTCTTCAACCCCGACCTCTCACGGACCTTCGACCGCCGCTCGTACGAAGAAGGGAACATCCGCGACGGAATCGTCAGTACCTCGCACGGTGCCGTCCATCGGGCCCGACGACGGGTCGAGAACACGCAATTCCGACCCGAGCGGCTCCGTGAGTACGAGAAGGAGCTCTTCCCGGCAATCATGCGGCGCCTTCTCGATCGTCTCATCGAGACCGAGCACGTCGACCTCTTTCCGCTTGGCGAGCTCCTGGCGGTGGTCCTGGCGGCCCGACGGGCCGGGCTGGATCCAGACCCCGACGATCTGGGCGCCCTTCGCCGCCTGGTCGAGTACGTCGACGCCTTCTCCCAGGGCAGCGCGATCCTGGATGCGCGCGACCCGGACGCCGTCCGGGCCCTCGTGCGAGCCGCCCTCGCCTCCTTCGAGCACGAGTTCGTTCGGCCGGCCTGGGCCCGTCGGGCGGGACTGATCGGCCGGTTCCGGCGCGGGGAGCTCGGGCGTGAGGCGCTGCCCCAGGACATCCTGACCGTCCTCCTCCTCCACCGCGACGAACCGAACATGGCGCTCGACGACGACGGACGGGTCGTCCGTGAGGTCGCGACGTACCTGCAAGGCGGGACGCACACGAGCTCCCAAACGCTCATCAACGCTCTCGACCTCCTCTTCCCGATGGCCGATCGAGACCCGGGAATCCTGATCCGCGTCGCGACCGACACGCTGTTCGCCCAGCGGTGCGTCCACGAGACGCTCCGCCTGCGGCCGACGACGCCGAGGATCAAGCGTCACGCCGAGGCGGACACGATCGTGGCCGGGAGGGCGATCCCAAAGGACGCCGTCGTCGTCCTCGATGTGGCGAAGGCGAACCGGGATCCCTCGCTCTTCGGACCCAACGCCGAGGAGTTCGATCCCGACCGCGCGGTCCACCCCGACGTCCCCCGCTGGGGACTCTCCTTCGGTGCCGGTCCCCATCAGTGCCCCGGCCGCCTCGTCGCTGGTGGGCTCCCGGTGCCAGAAGACGGCCTTCCCGACGACGACCACCTCTTCGGCCTCGTCGCCCTCATGCTCCAGGAGGTCGTTCGTCGCGGCGTCGCCCCCGATCCGACTCGGTCGCCCCTCCGCGACGATCGGACGGAGCGCTTCACCCGATGGCGCTCCTATCCGGTCGTCTTCCGGGCGCCCGTCCTCGCCGGCTCGGCATCCTGAACCCGGCCCTGGCACGCCCGCGAGGCGCGTCGTGCGGGTGGCTTGGTGGGCCGGCCGCGTTCAGCCGGCCTGGGCGGCGACCTCGGCGGCGGCCTCGAGGCTCGTGCGATCGACCTCGACGATCCGCGGAAACCGGTCCGGGAACACACCGTCGAGGCTGCGGTTGCCCTTGACGCCGAGGGCTCGTTCGATGAAGTTGTTCCGGACGAGGAAGTAGCGGACGGGCTCCGACCCCAGCTGTTCGTGACGCCGCCAGACCCAGAACGGCGGCACGACGAGGTCGCCGGCCCGCCATTCGACGGATTCGGTGCGGCCGTCGTCGGCCCGCAGGATCGTCCTCCCCGATCCCTTGAGGATGAGCATCGCCTCTTCGGCGAGGGATCGGTGCTCCCGGACATGGCCGCCGACCGCGACTTCGACGAGCGCGTGCTCGAGCATCCGGTGCCGACCCATCGCGAAGCGCGCCATGCCCACGCCAACCCCGGCTTCGGGCTCCGGTCCGACGGCCTCGTCGGCGACGGCCGGCAGGTAGTTCACCCGGATCCGCCCGTCGGCCGTGGTCTCGCGCCGCGTCCAGTAGTCCGGCTCGTCGGCGTAGCGATCCGCGAACCGAACGTCGTTCGCATAGACGAACTCCCGACTGTGGAACAGCTTGCGGAGGAGACGGGTGTTCTTGAAGGCGAGCTGGCGAGCCGGTCGGTCCGGGTCGGCGTTGAAGTGCTGGTGCCACGCGTTCGCCGGGATGACGACGACATCGCCCGCCTCCCAGTCGACCCGCTGGACGGGTGCCCGATCGTCCTGGCGCAGCTCCGTCCACCCACGGCCGTCGACGATGTAGAACGTTGCCTCGTCGAGGTGGCGATGGCCCTGCTTCTCGCCGCCCGGTGGCACCTCACTGAGATGGATGCCGAGCGTCGTGTTGCCACCGAGCGCGTCGAAGGCCGCCGCCCGAGACCGCCGCTTCGGCCGCGGAGCGAGCGGGAACGACGCGACGTCGCGAGCGATGACGCCCTCGATGATGAGAAACTGGCGCGCCTCGTCGTAGTACGCGCCCGAGCCCTCCCCGCCGCTCATTCGTCGCCCGGGGTGTCGGGGTGGCGCTCGATCTGGTGGAGGCCGAGGCTCTTGACGGTGAACGTGTCCTGGATCGCGAGGTAGCGGGCGACCTCGGTCTCCGAATCGTTGAAGTGCTGGTGCCAGGC
>JBHORA010000149.1:0-1270 GCA_042408535.1 Chloroflexota bacterium
CACGATCATCGAGGAGCACCGCTCCACCGACCACGTCCAGATCGGGTCCACCGTCGTCGTCCGCGGCACCGACGGCGAGGAGCGCTTCACCATCGTCGGCTCCACGGAGGCCCGCCCCGCCGAGGGCAAGATCTCGAACGAGTCGCCGGTCGGCCGAGCCCTCCTCGGCCGCAAGCCCGGCGACACCGTCGTCGTCCGCGTCCCCGCCGGCGACTTCACGTACACGATCGTCAGCATCAGCTAGAGCCCTCCGGCCTCCGGCCGCCGGCGGCGACGAGGTCACCGGGTCGGAGCCGCCGGGGGAAAGGCGAGGGAGCCATGGACTGGGCCGACGAGCTCGCCGCCCGCGTGCACGGGCCGCAGGTCGTCAACGACAGCAAGACGCCGTCCGGAACCGTCCACGTCGGCTCCCTTCGGGGACCGGTCCTCGTCGACGTCATCACCCGCGCCCTCCGGGCCCGCGGCGTCGAGACCCGCTACCTCTACGGGATCGACGACATGGACCCCATGGACGCCCAGTCCCTCCTGACCCCCGACGCCGTCGAGCGTGAGATGGGCCGACCCCTCGCCCACATCCCCGACCAGGAGGCGGACGGCCACGCCTCCTACGCCCGCCACCACGCCGAGCGCTTCATCGCCACCTTCGACCGACTCGGCATCCGCCCCGACCGCTACTACTGGATGTCGGAGCTCTACGCCGAGGGCGCCGTCGACCCCTACATCCGGCTCGCCCTCGATCGAGCCCCCCTCGTCCGCGACATCTACCGCCGGGTCGCCAACGTCCGCCACCCCGACGATTGGCACCCGGTCTCCGTCGTCTGCGAGCGCTGCGGCAAGGTCGGGACGACGATCGTCACCGCCTGGGACGGCGAGCGGGTCCGCTACGAGTGCCGCCCACACCTCGTCACCTGGGCGACGGGCTGCGGGATGGCCGGCTGGACGTCGCCCTTCGGCGGTCGGGCGAAGCTGCCCTGGAACCTCGAATGGGCGGCCCAGTGGAGCATCTTCGGGGTGACGATCGAGCCCTGCGGCAAGGACCTCTCGACGGCCGGCGGCTCCCGCGACCGTTCCGACGCCATCGCCCGCGAGGTCTTCGAGCGAGAGCCGCCGCTCAACGTCCCCTACGAGTTCGTCAACCTCGGCGGCCGGAAGATGTCGACCTCCCGCGGACGCGGCGCGGCCGCCCACGAGATCGCCGAGGTCGTCCCGCCCGAACAGCTCCGCTTCCTCTTCATCCGGCCCCGGCCGAACCAGGCCATCGAGTTCGACC
>JBHORA010000152.1:0-1037 GCA_042408535.1 Chloroflexota bacterium
ACCTCGGCTACGACATCGAAGCGATCGGGCCGTTCCTGGCGGCGATGGAGGCGGCGGCCCGGCGGCGCTGCGTCGCGGTCCTCATGGAGCGCCAGCCCTCGGCGGTCGCCGACGCCTTCTGGCCGCCGATCCACGGCGAGGAACGGGTCCCGTTGCCGGCCCTCGGCGACTTCCTGCGGCTCTTGGAGGCGATGGGACGCTCGTTCGAGGTCCGGCGCTTCCCGCGCCCACCCCGGGGGTTCGAATCGGTCGACCAGCTCCTCGGCTTTCTCCGGCGCCAGCTCTGGGTCGCCGAGGGCGGGGAGAAGGACCGCCGCCTCGTCGCCCTCGTCGCCGAGCGGGCGGTCGAGCGCGACGGCCGCTGGTATGTCGACGAGCGAACGGTCGACACGGGGGTCGTGCACTGGCGCCCGCCGGACGCCGAAGCCGACTGAACCGCCGGCGCTTAGCATCCCGTCGTTCGACGCGATGGAACGGCGGTGTGCATCGTCGTTGACCGATCACCGATCGCGGTCTATCCTCCCCGTCATCCGATCCGCGGGTCCCGCGCCGTGAGCGGCGTCGAGCGCCGGACGGCCCGGTGTCCCGCCGGAGCGGCCGAGCATCCGAGGGGAGCCCGTACCGGGCAGCAGCAGGCGTCCCGGCTGAGCCGGGAGCGAGGAGGGTCGAGCGAACGATGATTCCCCCACGCTTCGACTACGTCCGGCCGAGTACCTTACCGGACGTCCTCCGGATCCTGAGCGAACGCGAGGGCGAGGCGAAGCTCCTCGCCGGCGGCTACAGCCTCATCCCGGTCCTGAAACTCCGCCTCGCGGCCCCCGGACTCCTCGTCGACCTGCGGGACGTGAGCGGGCTCGACGGGATCATCGAGACCGACGACGACCTTCGGATCGGCGCCCGGGCGACCCACCGCCAGATCCTCGAGAACGCCCTCCTCGCCGACCGCTACCCGATCTTCGCCGAGGCCGGTCGGACCATCGGCGACCCCCAGGTCCGGAACTGGGGGACGATCGGCGGCTCCTGTGCCCACGCCGACC